>CAYVUX010000082.1:0-10427 GCA_964455075.1 uncultured Desulfobacteraceae bacterium
TTACCCCCACATCAATGACGCAGGAACCGGGCTTGATCCATTCCGGCTTGACCAGTCCCGGTACTCCCGCCGCGACCATGAGGATGTCGGCCCGTTTGCAGTGGAAGGCCAGGTCTTTTGTCCGGGTGTGCACCACGGTCACGGTGGAATTCGCGCCGGGGCCTTTCTGAAGCATCATGTTGGCGATGGGCTTTCCAACGATGTTGGATCGGCCCACAACTACGACTTCCGCCCCCTCGGTCTCTACGCCCGAACGCACGATCATCTCCTGAATGCCGGCCGGTGTGCACGGAGGGAACTTGACTTCCCCGCCGCCGATCATCAAACGGCCTACATTTACCGGATGGAACCCGTCCACGTCCTTGTCCGGATCGATGGCGTTGAGGATCTTCTTCTCGTCGATATGTTTGGGAAGAGGAAGCTGAACCAGGATCCCGTGAATCGAATCCTCCCTATTGTACTTGTCGATGAGGCCCAGCAGATCCTGTTCGGAAATATCCTCGGGCTGGCTGTCCTGGATCTCTTTGAATCCCAGGCGATTGGCGGTCTTGATTTTCAATGTGACGTATGAGATCGAAGCGGGGTTTTCCCCAACCAGGATGGTCACCAGGCCGGGAACTTTCCCGTGTTTTTCCTTGATCTCCGCCACTTCCTTTTCAATCTCGCCGAGAATCTCTTCCCGAATTTCCGTACCCTTGATGAGTTTTGCTGTCATGCGGGAACTCCTTTCTTCATCCTGTTCTATCTTATTGATATCCGTGAGAAAGAAAAACTTTGTGAATGTCTGTACAAACCCCGATTCTCTCCATAGCACAGTTGCAGGGCAAGTTCAAATATTTTGTAAAATGAATCATCTTGGGCAGGTATTTCCGAAATGCGGGGACCGGGCAAGGGTCGTCCCGGCGGTCGGTTCTCCCGGCCGGCCTGGAGGGCGGGCACGCCCGGATTCTTGAACCGACCGGCCGTATGGTTTAGAATGTCCGGGAAAGCCCATTCGTCGGGGCGGCAGGCTTTCGGTAAGACAGGGGCCTTCGGGCAAGATAACCAGGAGTCGCTGCGGGCGGCGCAGTTTTGTGAGGAGGTAGACGATGCGCGCGAATCTCATTTACATCACCGCCGGAAGCATGGAAGAGGCCCGGCAAATCGGCAGCGATCTGGTGGCCAACCGTCTCGCGGCCTGCGTGAACATCATCGACGGCATGACGTCCATGTTCCGTTGGGAGGGAGGGGTACAGGATGAAAAGGAAGTGATTGTGATTGCCAAAACCAGGGAATCCCTTGTGGAGAACCTCGTGAAGAGGGTAAAGGACATACACAGCTACGAATGTCCCTGCATCCTGAGTTTTTCCGTGGCGGACGGAAATCCGGCTTTTCTCGATTGGATCGGTGAAGAGACGCGGGTCCGGGAAGAGCAGTGATTTCCGTTCCCGCCCGTCGTTGATCTCCGGATGGGCATTTGCTCGTCTATTCGTTGCCGTGGCGGATGTTCATGTACGCTTCCTTTCTCCGTCCAACGATTCGCAAAGACAATTCGGTATTTGTTCCGACTCTCGCCGAGCTCCCTTCAGGCAGGGAGGGTTTCCGTTGCCTCGCATTTGCCTGTTTTCCTTCGGCTGTCAAAAACGCGCCGGTATTCCACGGAAACCCTACCGGTTTTTTCTCAGGAGCTTTCGCAGCAGGAGGAGCAGAATAACCGAGCCCGCCGCGATTAGAACAACGAGATGGTACCGGGTCATGATGCGGACCAGATTTTCCTTTACGGTATCCCAGTTGTTGCCAAGGGAGTACCCGAGGAAAATCCAGATGAGGTTCCATACGCTGGAACTGACGAGAGCGAGAACCCCCGCGAGTGGGTACTTCAGCCCGGACGCGCCCCCGGCAATGGAAATGGCGGACCGGATCCCCGGGAAAAAACGGTTGGACAGGATGAGCAGATAGCCGTATCGTTGAAACCAGGCTGCGGCCCGGGAGATTTTTTCGGCCCGAAAGAACCGGATGTCCTTCTCGAGAAAGAACTTGTTGCCTAGCCGGTCGCCGACCCAGAAGAGCGCCATGAACCCCGCCACGCTTCCGACCGTTGTGGAGACATAGACGCCCACAAACCCAAGCCGTCCTGTGCCGACGAGGAAGGCGCCGAACGCCGTGATGGTGTCCCCGGGGATGGGGGGCAAAATGTTCTCCAGGAAAGCACTCACTCCAAGAAGGAGGTAAATAAGCGTATCGGGAAGCGTTCGGAGAAATTCCAGGAAGACGTCCAGATAGGCCATCGATCACTCCCCACAGCAATGGGTTCGAAAAGGGTCTCGGATCGGGGTCTGACGAAGAGGATTATTGAGCTTTTGGGGGCCGGATGACAAGCATTGTTTTTGCCTTGACGCAAACAGGCGCTTTTGTTAACAAGTTTCCGTTCGGAAACGGCCGTTCCCGGACGGAACCATTGCTTGTGCCCGAAAGTGATTTCCGGATGGCCATGAGCAAAAATGTACGGTATTCCAGAGCATTTCCGCCAGGAAGGGACATATCATGGCAAAGAAAAAACCGACGAGAAAAGAACTGCTGAGAAGCCCGGACGAATTCCTGAGCATATCCTCCCGGGCCTGGGCCTACCTGAGCAACCGCCAGACGGAGCTCTCCTATATTGGAATCGCCGTCGCCGTGCTCATTCTCATCTACCTGGGAGTTGACAGCTACCTGGGCCGCGTGGACAGCAAGGGTCAGAATGCCTACAACGAGGCGAGCGCCGCGTTGGCAGAGGTCCGGGAAAAAAGCGAAATGATGGAACCCGAAGAGCTTGAGAAAGCGAAAGAGCTGTTTCAAAAAGTAATCGACGATTACGGCCTTTCTGATGCGGCAACGGTCTCCCTGCCCCATTTGGGATATATCCACTATATGCAAGGAAGCTATGATTCCGCCGGCCGCATGTACAAAGAATTCGCCGAAGAGGTTAAAGGCGAGGCGACCTATGGGAATCTCGCGGATCTGGCCAGGGCGGCCTGTCTTGAAGAAAAAGGGGATCTGAAAGATGCCATAGATATTTTGCGTCCCATGGCGGATCAACCGAACGCCTCTTTCCGAGAGCTTGCCGTGTGGAATCTCGCTCGCTTGTATCGAATGGACGGCAGGGAAAAAGAGGCCAAGACAGTCCTCCAGGAATTTGTAGAGGCCTACCCCGACTCCTTGTTCTCGCCGATGGCGAAAGCCTTGCTCTGAGGAGAGATTGTTCCGCTTTTCACCGAAGGCGCGGCCCACCCGGCATTTCCGTGGATGGCGGGCTTTTTTCTTGACACCTCCCGGGTTATTTTCTACCGTCGCGATGTAGCTAGAATGTAGCTTTTTCCCTGCAGAAGCGGCGCGTGCGACTGGGGTTTCCGGCGGAGCCGAACGGAAAATCTGCCGGTGTCCATGGGCCTTCCATCTGGCGGATGCAGGGATCCATCCTGAGGCAACCCTTTTTACAATCAGGAGCATTGCCATGATTATCACGGAGATTTTGGCCAGGAACGCCAGGATGTACGGGGACGAGACCGCCCTGATTGAGCGGGAACCGGCAGAAAGCAAGAGGAGGGAAATCACGTGGCGGGAATTTGACGAAAGCGCCAACCGGATCGCCAATGCACTTCGGAATAAAGGGATCGGCAAAGGAGACAAGGTTATTCACCTGATGATGAACTGCCTGGAGTGGCTGCCTGCCTATTTCGGCATCCTCAGGACCGGGGCGTGGGCCGTGCCCCTGAATTTCCGGTTTACCGCAGAGGACATTCGCTACTGCGCGGAGATCGCGGAGGCCCGGGCGGCCATATTCGGGGAAGAGTTTGTGGACCGCATCAATCCCGTCAAGGACGATCTGGACACGGTGGAGCACTACGTGATGGCGGGAGATCAAGAGCTTAAGCCGGATTACGCGGAGGCCTATGAGACATTCCATCAATCCGCAACTCCGGATGACCCCAAGGTGCCTCTGGGCTTGCAGGATGAGGCCGCTCTTTACTTCACGTCCGGCACGACGGGAAAGCCGAAACCCATTCTGCTCACGCATCGGAACCTGGAATTTTCCTGCATCCTTGAGAATCGCCACCACAATCAGACCCATGACGACAATTTTTTGTGTATTCCACCGCTCTATCACACGGGCGCCAAAATGCACTGGTTCGGCAATTTCATTGTGGGTGCGAAAGGGGTCATCTTAAAAGGGATCAAACCCGAATGGATCCTGGAGGCGGTCTCCGAGGAAAAGGCGACCATCGTCTGGCTGCTCGTTCCCTGGGCCCAGGATATCCTCATCGCCATTGAAAACGGCACGGTTCGCCTGGAAGACTATGACCTCGAACAGTGGCGCCTCATGCATATCGGGGCTCAGCCGGTGCCGCCCAGCCTGGTGAAGAACTGGAAAAAGGTTTTCCCCCATCACGATTACGATACGAACTACGGGTTGAGCGAGACCACGGGCCCGGGGTGTGTTCATCTCGGAATAGAGAACCTGCACAAAGTGGGTGCCATTGGGGTGCCGGGTTTTGACTGGGAATACAAAATCGTGGACAATGATTTCAACACGCTGCCCAAAGGAGAGGCGGGGGAGCTGGCGGTCAAGGGTCCCGGCGTGATGAAGGAATACTACGGGAACCCGGAAGCGACACAAAGCACGCTCGTGGACGGGTGGCTCCTCACCGGCGATATGGCCCGGGTGGATGACGAGGGCTTCATCTGGCTTGTGGACAGGAAAAAGGATGTAATCATCACGGGCGGGGAAAACATCTTTCCGGTGGAAATCGAAGATTTCCTGATGGAGCACCCCAAGGTCCACGACGCTGCGGTTATCGGGCTCCCGGATGAGCGTCTCGGTGAAATCGTGGCAGCGATCATCAAGGTCAAGGAAGGCCAACGGTTCCCTGAGGAGGAGGTGCTTGCCTACTGCGAGAGCCTGCCCAGGTACAAGCGGCCCCGCAAGATCTTTTTCGACGACGTGCCGCGAAATCCCACGGGAAAAATCGAAAAACCGAAGCTCCGGAAGAAATACGGGGGCATGACCGAGAGCTTCAAGACCTGAGGGTAGCCGGGCATTCCAGTCCGGCTGCCGATGTCATCGGGGGTGACTCTCCGAGGCCCCGGCGCGAACACCCGGCCTGATCGCGACAGGGGCCTGGGGGGCCGTATTTTCCTTGACATCCTGCTAAAGGTTCAGTAGGGATGTAGCTAGATCGTAGCTGTTTTGTGGCTAATTTCGCCAACATCCATGAGAATCGGGGGAGAGCATGCACAAGCTACTCACGGACCAGCCGGGCAAGGATATGCTGTTGCTTGGCAACGAGGCCATCGCCAGGGGAGCTGTCGAGGCGGGTTTGGCCTTTGCCACCTGCTATCCTGGCACACCTTCCTCTGAGATTCCCGAGCAATTTCTTCGAATCAGCCAGGAAACGGACCTGTACTTCGAGTACTCCACCAACGAGAAGGTGGCCATGGAGGTGGCCGCGGCCGCGGCCATCTCCGGTGTCAGAACCATGGTCACCATGAAGCATGTGGGGCTGAACGTGGCGGCGGATCCGTTGATGACGCTGGCCTATACGGGAGTCAAAGGCGGTATGGTGATCGTCAATGCCGACGATCCGTATTTATTCTCCAGCCAGAACGAGCAGGACAACCGGTACTACGCCAGACTTTCGGGCCTGCCGATGCTGGAGCCTACCAACACCCAGGAGATGAAGGACATCACCGTGGCGGCCTTCGACCTTTCCGAAGAGCTGGAACTGCCGGTGATCATCCGTACCACCACGCGGCTCAATCATATCCGCGGCGCCGTTCGCCTTGGAGAGATCAGGGAAAGACAGACAAAGGGGAACTTTGTAAAGAACCCGTTTCACTTCGTGTGTGTGCCGGCGGTTTCCCGGAATCTCCACAAACTTCTCCTCGAGAAGTACGATCGCGCGGAGAAGAAGTCGGAAGAATGGCCTTACAACCGCATCATCGGAAACGGCAAATGGGGAATCGTGGCCAACGGCGTGAGCGTGAACTACGTAATGGACGCCGTCAAAGACCTGGGGATCGAAGACCGCGTAAGCGTTTTGAAGACGGGGTGCTCCTGGCCGCTAGCCAAGGACCTTTGCACGCGCTTTCTGCATGCGGTCGACAAGGTCCTGGTGGTGGAGGAACTGGAGCCGGTCATGGAAACCGACCTTCGCGCCATGGCCCAGGAGTCCGGGGTCACCGTTCCCATAAAGGGCAAAGGGGTAAAGAGGCTTTCCAGGCTCTTCGAGTACGATCCGGGGATGGTCCGGGAGGCGGTCGCCGACTACTTCGGGGTGGAATACAAGGCACCCGAAATCCCCTCGATTTCGGATCTGCCTCAGCTCCCGGGAAGGCCGCCGAACCTGTGCGCCGGCTGCCCCCACAGGGCCACCTATTACGCGGTCAAACAGGCGTTCGGCCCGGATGCCATCAACCCCTCGGACATCGGCTGCTACACCCTCGGGGTGCTTCCGCCCATTTCCATGGCGGACCTGGTTATCTGCATGGGGTCTTCGGTGAGTTCGTCCTGCGGTTTTGCGGAGGCCACCGACCAGAAGGTGGTTTCCTTCATCGGAGATTCCACCTTCTTCCATTCGGGGGTTACCGGCCTGATCGATGCGGTGCACAACAATCACAAGTTTACACTCGTGATCCTGGACAACGGCACCACGGCCATGACGGGACACCAGCCCCACCCCGGGGTCGACACGGAACCCATGGGGATTGCAAGGACGCGCATCTCCATCGAGAACCTGGTTCGAGGCTGCGGGGTGGAGGACGTGCATGTGGTTCAGCCCCTGAAGGTCAAGAAGACCATAGAGGCGGTCAAGGCCGCCCGGGACTACGACGGCGTATCGGTGATCATCTCCCGGGAGTTCTGTCCGCTGTTTGCAAAGGCGACCGGCCAGGCAAAGCGGGCCAGGCCCTTCCAGGTAAACCACAACAAGTGCAAGAACCACCGCGACTGCATCAATCTCCTGGCCTGTCCCGCCATGTATGTTGACGGGGAGCAGGTGGAAATCGACAGAAACATGTGCATCGGCTGCGCGGTTTGCGCTCAGATCTGTCCGGAAAATGCGATAGTGCCGCTCAAGGAATAAGTGGAGGCTTCTATGGAAACGAGGAGACTCGTGTTTATCGGGGTAGGCGGGCAGGGAAATCTGCTTGCCTCCAGGCTTGTTGGAGAAGCCGCCCTGTCCGCGGGCATCTCTGCCGTGGTCAGCGAGATCCACGGCATGGCGCAGCGCGGGGGGATCGTGGAATCGGCCGTGCTGATGGGGGAGGTGACCAGCCCGATTGTATCAAAGGGGGAAGCCGATGTGCTGATCGGTTTCGAACCTCTGGAAACCCTTCGAGGCATAGAGAAGTGCAACCGGGACACCCTGGTGATCACCAACACCCATCCCCTTCCCCCGTTCACGGTTTCCGTGGGCCAGGGCACCTATCCGCCCGTAGGTGAGATGTTGGATCTCGTGCGGAGCAAGCTGAACAAGCAGGTCGTTGCGTTCGACGGGACGGATTTGGCGCAAAAGGCGGGCAACCCCCTTTCTCTGAATATGGTGATGCTGGGGGCCCTGATCGGCTCGGGTTCCGTACCGTTGACCGCGGAGGACATGAAGAACACCATCTCGAGCTCCACCAAGAAGGCCTTCCTGGAATCGAACCTGAAGGCTTTTGACATGGGATCCGAGGCGGCGAAGAAGTTCGTCTAGCCTGAGGCCGACCTAGAAGTAGTCGCCCCTCCCCCGACGGGGGTGGGGCGTTTTCGTCCATACAGGGTCATTTTTTCTGAACAGCAGAGAGCGACTCGATTCCCAACCTGGTTTCGGACACGCAGTCCCCAACTCCCACCCTGGAGGCTGTATCGCAGTTCGTCATCCCGGCCAAGTCCCGTGAAAACGGACGCGAGCCGGGATCCAGAAGTTCATGTTATAAAACCATTTTTCTGGATTCCGGATCTCGCTTTGCTTCGCGTCGGTCGTCCGGAATGACGCTTTTTTCACATTGCGATATAGCCACCCCCGCGGAACTCCTCATCGCAGTAGAAGGACTGCGTAGGCCTGAGCATACCTTATCCCTCCGGATTTAAGGGACAGCTTCGTGGCAGCAGCAATGGCCCCGGCTAAAGGATCGATTCGTATGTTACTCGGTCGCTGCTTCTCGCCGAAGTCCTCAGGGTGGCATTTCCTGATGGGACCTTTCCCAAGCTCTCCTTCATTTCAAGGATCATCCCCTTCAGTTCCTCTATCTCCGCTTGGTGCCTCGCCTTGAGCTCGCGGATTTCCCGCTGCTGCTCTTTGACCGCTTCCACAAGCACGGCCGTGAGCTGTTGGTATGACACAGACTTGTATCCCTCCCTGTCCGTTTGGACGAGCTCGGGCAGGACCTCCTCCACCTCCTGGGCGATGAAGCCGATCTGTTTCGCGTCCTGAAAACCGTATCCCGGGAACTCGTCCGTCCTCCAGTCAAAGCGGACGCCCTGGAGGTTGGCCACCTTCTCCAGGGAATCTTGGAGCGGTTTGATGTTTTTCTTCAACCTCCGGTCGGAGGCAAACCCCATGGGCCCGGATAACTGTAGCCTTCCATAGATCTGTACCAGGTCGTTGTCGAATTCCCCATATATAAGGGGCTCGCCGGCGGACCCCGAATTGTCGATGTACAGTTTGTTGGATCCGGTTTCATGGTAACCCGCACCGCTACCTATGAAGACGTTTCCCGTGCCCGTATTGCTGTTTCCGGCGAGGGCTCCAAGGAAGACATTGTTGGTACCCGTCTCATTCGTGGAGCCCGCTCCGTTTCCAATATAGGTATTAAAGTACCCCCCGGTGTTTCCCTTGCCGGCGGAAGCCCCGACAAATACGTTGGCGCCGACAACTTGTCCGGCAGTGTTCAACCCGGCCTGATATCCGACAAAGGTGTTGGAGCCTGAAGTATCGTTTGAGAGTCCTGCTTGGGATCCTACAAAGGTGTTGAACTGGCCATCACTAGTGTTGCATCCAGCAAACCACCCAATGCAGGTGTTATTGCTCTTCGTATTGCTCTGGCCCGCGGCGACACCAACAAATGTGTTTCCCTCTCCGTTAAGTGTGGAATAGCCGGCGTTCGCTCCAATGAAGGTATTCCACATGCCGACGGTATGCAGATAACCTGCTCCGGTTCCCACGAAGGTATTGACTTCTCCACTCTGATTACTCAGCCCAGCACCCATTCCCACGAAGGTGTTGTCATCTCCGCTCTGATTGCTCTTCCCGGCACCCGCTCCCACAAATGTATTATTGTTTCCCTCGTCTGTAGCGGTTCCGGCGTTCTGCCCGAAAAAACTATTACGAATGCCTTTGCCTGAGTATGGGGGAGAGGGCAGGCTCGCCCCCGCATCTTTTCCGAAGTAAGTGTTTTCATCCTCTTCGTATCCGCTAATGTAGAATGGAGATTCTTCCCTTTCGACCTCGAACGTCATTCCCTCTTCCGTCTCCTTGGAAATGAGTTTAAGGGGTTCGAGGGAATATGCTGTTTCCGCAAACAGGAATACCAGAAGAATGGAAATTGCACGCAGGGCTTTCATCGCTTGATCCTCCTTTCCGCATATCTACGGTAGAAAATGTTGCGGCATCCATAAGCACAAGGAGCCGCCACGTTCCCAATTTCTGTTCCAAAAACGCCGAACCGTAAGGCGGATTTTGCTATATCTTGAAATGCCCGTGGGAGATGATTCCGAACTCTACGGTACCCGAGCCCCGGGCTTGTGAGGATCACGCATATAAGGAAGTCTTGAATTTCAGGACTCAAAAGGAACTGCTGCCAATTAGAAAGGGAGCCTGTGCTTAAGTCAAGAAGAAAATGATTGATATTTCCGATATGTGCAAAATCACCTCTCAGAGCGACATTCCGATTTGTGCGAAGGTTCCCCGCAAACCTTGACCTTGCCAAATCCGGCCAATCGAGGTACGGAATGGGGACCGGCCTTTCAGGCTGCGTCGCAGTTCGTCATCCCGGCCAAGTCCCGTGAAGCGGGGCGCGAGCCGGGATCCATACGAGCGCGAAAGGATGCCGTTTTCTGGATTCCGGATCTCGCTTTGCTTCGCGTCGCTCGTCCGGAATGACGTTTTTTTCGCATCGCGATGTAGTCTCTTTTGCTGGCATCCGATACGCAGTCGGACGCTTTTTCCCGTTCCCGGTCCGGAGGGAGCCCGCATCCTCTCATGAAAGAAATCATCCTCTTTTCCACGCCCTGGCCGCTTTTTAACCGCCCTTCCCTGCAGTTGGGCGCCTTAAAGGCCTATCTTGCCGAGCAGGTACAGGATATGGTTGTGCGGACATGCCATGCGTACCTGCCCGTGGCTGCATCCATCGGGTATGACCTCTACCGGAAGATCTCGGAGAGGACCTGGATCTCGGAAGCCCCCTATGCTGCGCTTCTCTATCCCGAT
>CAYVUX010000083.1:0-10375 GCA_964455075.1 uncultured Desulfobacteraceae bacterium
ATTCTGTGAATTTATTTTTGAGTGAGCCCTTAAGCGAATCGACTGGCTTTTCTTGCCGGGCATTTTGCCCGAAGAAGAGCCATACGTATCAAGCTGAAGGAATCTACTGCCTTCTTTGTCAGTGATAACAGCATATGTGCATTCCACTTCGCTGTGTTTAGCAGCCTTTTCCAAACGTATCGGAAGCATCTTTCGTACAATTGCCATTTCGATACCGCAGATTTCAATCCGCGCGAACATCCACCACATCATTTTACCCGGCATTGTTTTTAAATTATTTCACATTCGATCCTAATAATTGGACCGTATAATTCTAATCCAACTGGATCTGATTACCTCCCAGAAGTTTTGCATGCGAAGGATGGCAGGTGAATAGAATAAGCTGTTTATCTTCAGCAAAATTCCTCATCGATTTCGCGGCAAGCAACTGACGATGCGGGTCAAGATCAACAAGGGGATCGTCCATCACAACGAATCCTTCCTTATGTTCCAAAAACTTTCTGGTTATCGCCAGCCTCAAAGCCATGCCGAGCACGTCCTTGGTGCCCGTGGAAAGATAGTCATAGGGCATCTCAACGCCGTCTTTCCTTTGAAAACCTTTTGGCAAGCTCCCATCCATCGTGACATTCTCGTAACGACCCGCGGTCATCTTCTGTATCAGTCCGGCGACATCCTTTTCCAGTCCTTCATAGGTGGGGCTATCCATCTCCGCCAACAGGCTTTCCATGGTTTCTTTAATCCTTGCGATCGCCATTCCCCTTCTCAGTACCGCATTGAATCTTTCTTCCGCTTCAGCCAGTTCTTTTTCAATTTCCTCAACCGACCGGTCAGGGGCCTTCCCCTCAAGTCGAATGCGTTCCTGAATGAGCCTATTGTGCTCCTCTTTCAATCCGGCGAGCCTGGACTCCATCTCCTCATACTCCCCAACGAATTCTCGGATGTCATCGATTTCCTCGGGCAAAGGTTTCAGCTTCGCCAGCGCCTTTTCCTTTTCACTTCTTTGACCGGCAATTTCAACCACTTTATCAAACAGCTTTTTATGATCGCCATATCCCTCGACGTACCCCTGGAGCTTTTCTTTGAGTCCTTCAATCTCCTCCCCAAGGCCTTTGATCTCCGCTCTTGCTTCCGCCAAATCAGCGAGAATTGTCCCGAGTTCCTTGTCGGGTTTCGTGCCCTTGACTCCCTCAGCCTTCTTTTTCACTTCGTCATATGTCATCCCGCCCAATTCATTTTCCAAGCTTGATTGGGCGTGTTCCAGCTTTGTCAATTCTGCTTTATAATCCCTGTTTGCAGACTCTGCCGCCCCAAGGCTTTTCACCTTGAACTTCTTGAGCAGGCCTTCAATGGCGGATTTCGCCTTTTCATATTCTTTTAATACCTGGTCGTATTCTACCTCTCCGGATGTCACCTCCAGTTCCCATTCCGGGTGAGACAATAGCAGCCTTCCATCGGCCTGAAGCTCAAGTTCCTTTCCCGCTTTTACCTTTCTTTGCTCCTTTTCATCCACGCCCTTCCGGATTTCCAGTTCTACGTCCTTTTTCGACCAAAATCTGGCAGCGAGCCGGCCGGCGGATAATGACGCTTCAAGGGAGTCCTTTCGATTAGACGCCTCCCGGATATCTTTCAGGTTTTCGTCTGTCAACGCGGACATTTTTTGAAGGCTTTTGTTCGCCTCGTCCACGGCATGTTTCCTAGCCTCCACCCGCCTGAATTGATCCAGGAGTTCCTTTCCTTTCTGATAGGTCTCAGCCTGTTCCTTTTCTTTAAGGAGCGCTTTTTCCCTTTCCGCCAATTCGGCAAGTCTTTTACTTTTCTCCGTGATCTTGGATTCCGTCACCGGCCAGTCCCTGTTAATTGCTTCCAGCTTTTCATACTCCAGGTTAAGGCCTTTGAGCTCGGCCTCGATCTGCTGTCGCTTGACCGCATCATCCTTGAAGGGCTTGTATTTTTTGATATAAGAATCCGCCTCGCTAAGCTCCTCAGCATGATTGGATATTCTCTCGTTCAATTCGTCCAGCTCCGTCTCAAAGCTGACGGCTTCATCCAGGGCCTTTCGAACCTTTTCTTTTTCGTAAAAATTCGCTGTGATATGACCTACCCCTTTTACCCACGGAGCTTCGATGCCCCGGTTGCCTTCCGGGTACCCCGCATCGATATCCCACCGGCCGAAATACTCATCATGCAAATCGGAGATCTTGAGTTTGAACATATCTATGGAGACCCCGTCCATCTCCATGATAGCCTTCCTCAAAAGATCTCCCAAAGATCTAAGGGTTTCCCGGCTTTCTTGAATATCCTGGACCGTTCTTGCCAGGCCGGACTGGTACGTCAGCATAACCGTCTTGCAGGTGCCCTCCGAGACCTTCAAGCAATCCCTTATTTTGTCCTGGATCGCTTCGTCATCAGTCAAAAGCGATCCGCCGGGGAGCTTCAGTGAAGATGCGACCGTAGCGCCCCATCTCCGTTTGAGCGCATATTCGCTTCCATCGCTCTTAAAATGGATGGCAACTTCAATCGTATCCCCACCCGAAACGGGCATAAATCGTCCCATCTCTCTTTTTAGCTTGGCAGGTGTGAGATTTGAAGGAGTGAAAAGGGTGTTTTCAATGGCATTGTATATCGTGGACTTGCCCGACTCATTGGGTCCGATGATAACATTCATGCCTTCCTTAAGATCCATTTCTTTGCCGGAAAGGCCGCCGAACGTATTAATGATTATCTTTTCAATAATCATCTCTGGGCCTCCCTGATAAGTTCATAGGCGATCTGCAATGCTTCAAAATCCTGTTTTTCTGAAAGCTGCTTCAGCAGCCTGTAGGGAAAGGAATCCTCGGTAAATTCTTTATCGATCACTTCCGGGGTAATTCGGATCGTGACCCCTGTGGAGTCAATATGGACAAAGGCCAGGTTCTTTTCCAGGGTGTTGTAAATCGAGCCGAGCTTTTCGTATTCCTCTTCGGGGAGCCTGCCATCCAATTTAAGCTTTAAAAGGGTTTTCACATGCCTGGGATCTGAAAACTCGGCCATGATCGTTTCAGCCTCGCTCCAGGAGCTGATCGCCGCCTCCCGGTGATAAAACCGATAGGCGCCGGTGCTTATAAAGCTTGCGGACACCTTCTTGCCTTTATCGATATCAAGCACCAACGCCTTTCCTTCATGGCCGCAGTCGAATCCGTCCGGCTCCGGCGTTCCCGGGTAAAAGACCCTGCTCCTGGGTCCCGGGGCCGCCGGGTAAGGGATATGCGTGTGTCCCATCAGCCAGAGATCCAGGCCGCAGGACTTCAATTCGGGTTCGGTCATCGGGTAGTAATTTTTGTCAAAGTCAGGAGAGAGACCTTCAAGACTGCCGTGCGCGATGCCGATGTGAAATTGGACACCTGGATCCTTTTCAATCCCCTGGATCCATCCGATAAGGTTCTCCGGCGAATGCTTTGCCTCACAGGGAGCGGCGTACAGCTTCGCGTCCAGGTCATAGGGTTTAAGGGAATAGATTTCGCTGGATTCGAGCACGAGGATATGTTGATCTGCATACCCCTTGAAGGTCGCCCACAGCCCGTCGGGCCGATCGGTCATAAAATCATGATTGCCCGGCAGGACGGCCACCAGCCTTCCCTGAAAATCTCCCAAAATCTCCGCGGCCCGGTGAATATCTTCCCTGGCTACCGATACCCTGTCAAACAGATCGCCTCCGACCACGAACAGATCACACTCCCGATCATTTGCGATATCCACGCACCGTTTCAGCGCCTCAAACCGAGCCTTAATGAGATCGCTCTGAATGCTCGGGTATCCAGCGAACTTCATGCCCAAATGAACATCTGAAGTGAGAAAGATTCTCATATTCCTTAACCTTCGCAATATATCCAACCCCAGAGGGGCCGGAATTGGTCTAACCCCGGTTTCAGCCTAATACTGTGGGGTTTCCTAATTTTGCTCCTTTGCGTTTTGGTACTTGATGCATTTGCGAATCATTTCTGCGTTCAGCCCAATCGTATCTACGCGGTAGCCTCTTGCCCTGAAATGACTTCCCCATAGGGCTTCTCTTTCAATTTCTGAAATCGATTGAACACCCGGATCGCCGTTCTACCCTTCAGTGTTCCAACATAAGCCGAAATCGAGACCTTCGGTGGGCCCAACGCCAGGAGATGCACATGATTCACCTGGACATTCAATTCCATACATCACAGCCCTGTTGTTCGGAAAATGCCCTGATACAGTTTTCAACTTCCTCCGCCACTTTGTTCGGCCGCATGCCGCGGATCCTTCGAGTTTCACTCCCGGCCCACCATGCCCGTAGTCGGATGTATCGTTCTTTTTGAAGCTTGCTGCCACCTCACTTAAGAAAACCCAGGTACTCCTCGCTGCTCGAATCCAAAAAAGGCGGCACGGCCTTGAACTTGTTGGACGCCTCACTTGGGTGGTCCCACAGGACAATCTCTCCAACCTGTTCCTGATCATCAGCCCAGACGAGCGCGCCGTAGTGTTGGCATTTGACGAGCCAGGGATCTTCGAAAAGCATCGGCGTATCCATTTTACCGTCCGTTCTAAACGGCCACCGATGGTGTTCCCCGATACAATGGTAGACCGCGCAATCAGCCCCCCCAGGCTGCGCATTTGCGGATGATTGTCGGTCCTGGGGTCATACTTTAGTTCCTCTTTTGCCAGAATGGCATTTGTTTATAGCACTGGATCGGCTATTCGAAAGCTCCATAATCCACCATAAAGTTAAAAACTTAAGGGCGTCCCCATTTACATACCTTTCTTCCAGCTGATAATACTTCTTTTTTGATTCGTGTAGCTCGGTTATCTGTGAAGCACTCAACACTCTCAATGCGTCATCAAATTCATGAAAAAGACCCGAAGTGACATCTTTTACTTCATCAACCCTTTCATCTCTTGTAACAAGAAATGGACGACTGTTCCATATATCGTATGCATGCTTCAAGGTGCGAATTGGGGTTTCGACATCGCCTTCCAGGCTCACAGAAAAAGCGAAGGTGGGCACACTTCTGACCGTACGCTTCCAAATCACGTCAATGGGTCGCCCATCGGTTGGATAATTCATCTCTACGATCATCCGCTGGATACGCCCGATCTCATAGATCGATTCATTCACTTTCTGTAAATCCGGCTGGAGATCTTGATGAACGCCTTTCTTTATCTGCTCCAGTACTTTCATTGCCCGCACGAAATCTTTGACCGGATTGAGTCCCCCATGAATTGAGAGCTTGTAGTCATCGTTCGCTGCCCCATCATTCTCCCAGGAATTGAAGGGCAGCAGAACAATCACATCCAATTCGAGCCGCAACGGCCATATTACTCTTTTCTGGTCTATCTCCTCTTTCCACAGCGGGGACGTTTGGCGAAACTTCGAACGAATGATGCCCGCCCCAAAAAACCTGCTCACAGGCCGCTTTGCATAGAAAAGGAGTAGGTCACCAGGGGAAGCGACCTTCCAATTTCGCTGGAGAGCAGGATCAATGCCCCAAATCCCGTTCTCCAGCGCTCTTTCCCAGTTCTCGCGAGTTCCAGTAGCCACCCAAGCCGTGTGGTTGTATGTCCCTGCCATATCGGCCTCCGAAAAGTGATCGCAGCAGGAAAAGGTTGATCGATCTCACATTTCCTTGGCAGTCCAATTTTATCCCCTCTTGATTTCGCATCTCAGCCCAGAGGTAATCGGCGGGACTGATTTCGGATGAATACGACTCAGAATACAAAGACCTTTTGTATGGAAAAATGGTGTTCGTAGCCTATTTCAGCGCAACCAGAATACTAGCATACCGATGTCTTTGCAAAATACGCTTAATCTAGCAATACCTAACGCAACATTAAAAGATGCTCCTCCATGCCATGCCGCACCAAATCTAAACTTGAAGACAACGAAACCATTTTTTCTGGAGAAATGTATTCCAAATGGAAAGGAAAGAGGCTAGGGCTTCCAGAAAGCTCACTTAAGGACGCTGAACCGTTCGCTCTTGCTCTCAATGCCGCCTCTAAAATCCAACCGATCAGGCTCGGATTCTGAACTGAGTAGCTCATACCTTGCGCATAGGACCCTTTTGTCCCCGTCTCCTTCAGAACACCCCAATCGATGAAGGACCGCAATACCCGCCTTGCAGCTCTAGCTGCAGTTTCACGTTCTCCGTATTGTTCCCTCACCCTTCGCTGGACGTGCGCGGCTGCCACATTTCCTTGCAGTTGGATCAACCGGCCCGTAGCAGCAGCAACAACACCCCAAAATGGGTACGCAGCCAAAACCATACACCAATGAATTGGCAGTCGCTCCTCTTTTGGCGCCTTTTTCAAAAACTGTAGCCCTTCATCCCGAAAATCTTCCAACCCAGGGGGTACATTGAACCACGTCTTCATCAGGATCGTGATGACTTTTTCCCGATTTCCCCGAGAGGAGTTCCCACCGACGGATACCCTGTCCTTCAGCATTTCCTGAAGGGCATTGCAAAGTTTGTCTTTGTTGTTGCCAGCCAAAACCAGACTTGCCGTCTTCTCGAACCATTCGAGGCGTACACGTTGGCTAAAGCCGATCTGCGCCTTGCGGCTTTTCATTCATGGGTCCTTTCAATCTCGACCAAAGGAACAATCACCTCTTCCAGGGCTGGGCCTCCATGGCTGACGAGTCTTTTCTTCTCCAGTACAAAGGCGTTTCGACCTGAAGCAAGTAACGGAAGGTAGTCCTCTGGAAGCCCTAGCGAAGGCCAGGCCACGGCATCCGGGAAACGCTCATTCACCTGCTTCCGGAGCAGAGGATCCGAGTAAATTCGAGCCCGTTCTCCACGCAGGTCCGCAACCACACCCTCTGAAGGCCGGCCCCAACCCGCAGCCTCGATATTTCCGTGATCTGAGGCCAAGTGAACTCGAAACTCGTTTTCGAGAAGCAAATCGACAAGGTTTGCCATGAACGGTTGTCCTGCCCACTGTCGTACCTGGTTGTGCATTCCCGCAGCCCCCAGCTCCATGCCGTGCATAATCTTGTCGACCTTGTTAACAACAAGCCCAACAACCCGCGTCCTGGAATGGGTCACCAACTCCTCCACGCTCTCCAGGGACCCGTCTCCAAGCCCCTTGGCGTATGCGACCTCCTGCTGTGTTAGATCTTGATCCACCCAGAATTGGCTCCAGAGCGCCGGCTCCTTGTCCGTGGTATGGATGCTGTTGGGAAAATAGATGGGGGGCTTTCCTGCAAACGCTGCCTGTCGCGAAACCGACGTGATGGTTGGAATCCAGGCGAAGACGGCCGATTCTCGGAATCTGTATGTCGGACGTTGCCTTGCGAGTTCCTTTCGAATCGCGACCCACTGATCCAAGGAAAGTCCGTCCACCAAAACAAACGCAGCCTTGTCCTTGTTGATGTGCCTGGAGAGATAACGGGGAATGTGGTGCAGCATGACCGGAGGAAGAGCGGGAAGATTGATCAGGCCTGCGTAGCGCTTTTCCAACCAAGGCATGAATGCTGCCTCAATTCGTGTCCGCAACACTTCCATCTTTTGTTTTGCAGGCTCCGGTACCACGGCGTCTGGTTCCATGACGAGAGCAACCAGCTCAGCCCACGCCCTGGCAAATCGGAACCACTCATCATGCCGCGTTTCCTCCGTGGGAATATCCGATGCCAAGCTTTCGAGAAGGCCATGAATTCGGCGCGTTCGATCCTGTTGGCCATCTGTCTGGATGCCAATGGCGAGCCACGTCTTTGATAAGGATGCGGCTTGCGCGTGCGATACGGCCTCCAGCATCCCCTCGAGAAACAAGTTATCGATATAGACACGGATGTCGTCATGGTCGAAAGGCAGATCCGAAGGCCCGGGGAACTCGAAACCATAGCGTTTATCGCCTTCAAGAACCTGGGAGCCCTCCTGCGGTGCCGCACGGTCCAAAAAGACAGGCCATCGTTCCTGGAGAAACGCAAAGAACGCCTCTCGGTCCGAGATGATTTTCTCGAGCGGCCATTGGTCAAAGCCGTCCTGCTGGCGAAGGATCTGAACAAAACGCTCATCCAGCAGTTGGGGAATCCGTTGCTTTCGGTAGTGTCGTCGAACCAGGACCCGCAGCAAATCGGATGGCTTTTTGATGAGCTCCGGTGCGATCCCATATACATGCCGCAGCAGAAACTCCTTCGTGGCATTGTCGCCCAGTACATCGGGTGCGTGCCGCTTTTGAGCCTCGTAGGCGGCCTCCAGATCACCAGGATCCAACGCGGCCACAACAGGGTAGCTGAGATGGGGAAAGATCTCTCCGAGATTGAACGAGAGCTGGCGGCCAGTCTGGAGCAGATCATAGGGCAAGCCCCCCAGATCCTTGGCTCCGGAATGCAGCACGACCACCAAGTCCGTCTGCTCGCCTTGATCCCAGCGGGTGCGAAACTTGGATTCATAGGCATACCGGAAGGCCACATGATCCTCGAACGGGATCAGCTCGAATCCCCGTTCGCGAATGCCCGCAAGAACGCCCTCTTCCAAGAGAAGGCCATCCGGATCGGCCACTAGGGTCAGTCGGGCAACGTTCGGGGTGAACTCCCTCAGAATCTGGTCGCGCCAGCTACTCATGGGCACCTCCCTCCACCCGGATCATGAGAAGGGGCACCATCTCTGGATAGACCTGCTCCCTGCTCTCAAGCGCCTCGTACCAAGCCTGCTCTTCCTCCCTAAGGAGGTTCAGCCGATAATCGCGCACCTGCGGTAAGCCGATGTTTTCAATGATCCTTCGCCGCGCCGCAAAGGCATACGCGCCTTTCTCTTTCTCGCGCGCCATGCGGGCCCTGTGCTCCTGCACCAGCCCCTCATAGACGGCCCGGCCATGCTCCTCGGCAAGCGTCGACAGCCGGTCAAAGGCCTCTTTGGCCTCCTCACCCTTCACATGCTCGCGGACAGAAGGCGTTGCACTCAAAAGCCGGTCCCACAGATGCCGGGCCGTAGGCGCAAAGACCTTTCCGCTGTCCGCGAGAAAAAGCGGCATGATCCGCCTTCGGCGGGACACCGGGCCCGAACCGTCAGCGCTGGCCCTTCCACTCGGACTCTCCAGCTCGTGGCTCGTCACCGAGATCTGCCAAAGAGACCAAAACCCTGCCACCTCACCGGCAACGCCAGGGATCGTCACGACCGCGATCGGCTGCCCTGGAGCAAATCGGGGAAGCCTCATGGCCAAGCCACGCACTCGCGAGTCTTCCAGGGTCACGTGCCGAGCCGTCGGAGCCTTCTCGGCCTCCTTTCCGCTAAAGACAACCTTTTTGAACGCTTCCCCATCCGGCCACGTCAGGTCCCAATACCGTCGATTTCGCTCTGCCCTTCCGCCATGGGCCATCAGGTAGCTCACCGTCATCCGTTCGACCCAGTAGGGCAAGGGGTGCTCCATCAGACGCTGGGCTTCGGACGGGTCCATGACCTCGGTGGCTCCGAGAATGGATGCGCTCTCCTGGGTGTATCGCGCCTGCTCCTGCAAACGATGGACGGCCTTCTCGACAGAGGGCTCGAACGCATCCGGGTTGAGAATCGCATCCACGTACAAGTCATCAAAGATCTCTCCCGCCTGGGCCGAGTCGAGCACGTCGCCGGTCTTGTCGATCCCAAACTCCTCGAAAATGACGGCCAGCTTCGCCTCGAGCACCTCTCGGACGCGGTGCTCCACCGAGTCCTCAAACACGAAGTTCACCGCCCGCACCGTGCGGGTCTGGCCAATGCGGTCCACCCTGCCTATTCGCTGCTCGAGCCTCATGGGGTTCCACGGGATGTCGTAGTTGATCACCACATGGCAAAACTGAAGGTTCAATCCCTCACCGCCGGCATCCGTGGAGAGGAGGATGCGTGTGTCCTCGGCAAAGGCCTTCTGCGCCCTTTCTCGCTCCTCCATGGCCATGGAGCCATTCAGGCAAGCGACGGTGAAGCCGCGCTCGGTCAGGAACTGTTGCAGCATTTGCTGGGTCGGAACGAACTCGGTGAACACCAGGACCTTCAGCTCCAGTTCGCCTTCTTCTGCCTGCAGCTTGTACAACCATTCGAGAAGCGCCTCGGCCTTGGCATCCGCACCGGACTGGATACAACGCGTGGCCGCATCGAGGAGCAGCTTCACCTCGGCGCGCTCATTCTTGAGCGCCTTCAGGCGGGTGGAGAGGAGGGTATCGACTTGCTCCTGCCCATCGAGATCGGCCCACTCGTCGTCAGAGTAGGTTGGAAACAGAGAAAGCTGTTCTTGAGGCGCTTCAAGGGCCTCCAGCCGGCGCTCCAGGGTGGTCCGGATGGCGGCCGTGCTCGAGACCACCAGCCGCTGCATCAGGATCATCAGGAACCCGATGTAACTGCGTTTCTCGCGCATCGCCTGGTTGTAGCCTTCCCGAACATACTCGGTGACCGCCTCATACAGCAGC
>CAYVUX010000084.1:0-10300 GCA_964455075.1 uncultured Desulfobacteraceae bacterium
CGAATTGCTCAAAACCCGTCACGAAAACCTTGGCACGTAAAAGGGACCACGACCGACGGTCAGGAGGCCCTTGATTTTATGTATCATCGCGGCAAATACGCTGGCGAGAAAACATCCCCCCGGCCCGGCCTGATCCTCTTAGATATCAGGCTCCCCAAGGTGGACGGCCTGGAGGTGCTCAAGCAGCTTAAGGAGGACCCGCGGTTCACATCCATCCCCATCATCATGCTGACCACATCCGACAGGGATGAAGAGATCGCCGAAAGCTATGCGGGCGGCGCCAACAGCTATGTGGTGAAACCGATGGACTTTGAAAATTTCATGCAAAAGGTCAGAGAGTTAAAGCTTTACTGGACCATTACCAACAGCCTGCCTTGAGGGTAAGGAAGGATGGCCGGCTTGCCACACAGGGAGATTTGTTCATGCGGGATGCAAGGGAAAAGAAAAAGGCCGAGGAGGCGCTTCGGGATAGTGAGGGGTTTTATCGAACCCTCATAGAAGAGGCTTTTGACGGCATCTTTGTCCAGAGAGGCCCTGAGATTGTCTTTGCCAACCAGCGTCTGCACCATATGCTCGGCTACCGCGATGGTGAGCTGATAGGGATGGACCACTATCTGCTATACCACCCCGACTACCAGGCGATCACCCGGGAACGGGCAGCGGCCCGCATGCGCGGAGAGACGCCGATCTCCCGCTACGAGGTCAAATTGCAGCGCAAAGACGGATCATGGTTTTATGGGGAGATCAATGCCGGGGCCATCAGTTTTGCCGGAGACCCCGGGGTAGTGGTCTGGATCAGGGACATCACGGAAAGGAAGCATGCAGAGGAGTCCCTCATACACCTCAAGGAATACAATGAAAAGATCGTGGCCAGCATCCCTGCTTCTTTGCTGGTCCTGGATAGAAACCTGAACATCAAGTCGGTCAACCGGACGTATCGGGAGACAAGGGGGATTAATGATGAAGGTGTGGTGGGGAAAAACATCAAAGCGGTTTTTCCCCACCAACTCCTGAAAGACGGGGGGCTCCTTGAGGCCTTTGAAGCGGTGATGACGACCAAGGAACCATGCAGTCTCTATGAGGTAAAACACGCCTCCTCGGATCACCCGGAGAAAACCCTGAACATCACGGTAAGTGGTCTCCGCCGTGCAGAAGAAGAAGAAGAAGAAGAAGAAGAACTCATTCTCGTCATTGAAGATATCACGGAGAGGGCCAGGCTGCAGGAAGAGATCAGAAAATCGAAAGACTTTATGGAGACCATATTTAGGACGTCCGTTGACATGGTGATGACCACGGATGAAACGGGGATAATCACCTTTGTAAACAACGCCATAGAGGGAATTGCGGGATACAAGGAGGAAGAACTGATAGGGAGGCATGTATCCGAGCTGTATGACAGGGGGCGGGAACGGGCCAAGGATATCATGGGGATTTTGACCTCCGGCCAGGCCCTTAAGAGCTATAGAATGACACTCGTTGGTAAACAGAGAAAAGAAATTCCGATCAGCATCTCCGGTTCTCTGCTTAGGGACAGCCAGGACAGGGTAATTGGAACACTGGGGTTTGTGAGAGACGTCAGCAGGCTGGTGAAGGCCGAGGAAGAACTCCGGGAAAAGAACAAGGAGCTTGAGAATTTCGTCTATGTTGTCTCGCATGATCTGAAATCGCCCATTGTCTCCATGCAGGGCTTTTCATCCATGCTGCTGAATGAATATCGGGAAAAGTTAGGAGAGGAAGGCGGAAGATACCTCCAGCGGATCAGGGCCAGTGCCTCCCACATGGAAGTCCTGATATCCGATCTCCTGGCGCTCTCGCGGGTCGGCCGGGTCGTCGGCGCGTTTAAGGATGTTTCAACCCTTGATATCGTAAACAGGGTCTGTAACGGCCTTAAATCGCGCATGGAGGAAAACCGTATAGAGGTTTCCATAACCGATGAGCTTCCGCTTATACACTGTGATGCGGACAGGATCTATCAGGTCTTTGAGAACCTGATCGTAAACGCGGTCAAGTTTGCGGCGGGCGCTGAAAACCCCCGGATAGAGATCGGGCATCAAGATGAGGGAGACTTTTACCGGTTCTATGTAAGGGACAATGGCATCGGCATCGATAAGAAATACCACCGCAAGATATTCGAGATATTCCAGAGGCTGAAAGAGATAGAGGATGAGGAAGGGACGGGCATCGGGCTTGTCATTGTCGAGAGGATTGTAAAGAATCACGGCGGAAGGGTCTGGGTGGAGTCGGAGAAAGGAAAAGGGGCGACCTTCTACTTTACCCTGCAAAAAATGCCCTCGTAAAATGACAGCCCCGGGTGAAGGGAGCTCCGCCTGCAACGGACCGGGGAGGGAGCAGGCCAGTCTTATCGGAAAAATCGTCCTGGCCAGGTTTTTGCAATCTCCCCTGAAGAGGTTTGAAAGATTTATAGAAGAGGCGGAAGCAGATGCCGTTTTCAAAACCGTATACAAAAGAGGACATATCATTGCCCGCTGGTTTTCCAGGGCAGGGACAGCCGAACACCCGGATAAGCTGCCATCCCATGCCATCGGGGTTATCAGCCCGACCCCACAGCCGGAATGGGGGGCGCACGGCCATGATTTCATCATCCTTTACCGGCATCACGGCTTTGGCCGGGAATATATTTTCAATGGCGCGGCCCCTCTTTACGGGAACGGCAGGGCCGAGGTCCTGGCCAGAAAGCTGAGGCTCATAACCGCCAGAAACCGGATCACCCACGAGGTGTTAAACGGCATTTTAGAGTGTCAGAGAGGCTTTTTTTGCTCGGGTGAGCCCCTCGATTTAAAGCCCTTGACCCTCACATCCCTTTCCCGGACAATCAACGCGTCTGAAAACGGGGATCCTGTCGTCGACCACAGCCGGATATCGAGGCTTGTCAACGGCAAAAGCATCATCACCCCTTCCGGCAGGGAGAGGCCTCTCAGATTCTTCTTCCCGGCTATGCGGGATATTCACAGGCGATTTGTCTGTAAAATCGTGGATGAAGAGAGGAGATCTCTCGTATCCGGTGAAATAACGAGGCCCCTTAGCGATGAGGAGATCAAAGAAAAGCTGATACGTGAACATAACCTTGCCATTACCAGGCGCCAGGTCGCGTTTTGCAGACAGGAAACAGGGATCCCAACCCTCTACCAGAGGGCCAAAAACAACAGGTATCCCCCTGAATGGGCCAGATTTTCCGCCCCTTATCCCCTCAGCGCGGCCTGTGTGCGCGAAAATGCTCCGGCCGGGCCGGGTATTTATGAGCTCGGGCTCAAGCGCCCTGAGATTCAATACCCGCACGGCCTCAACCACCTCTTCTACATCGGGAGCGCCGGGGATATCCGGGGAAGGCTGAAGGAGCACTTAAGACCGGGGACCAAAAATGGCGGCATAAGAAGATATCTGAAAGAACATGAGTGCTTTTTCCGGCACATCCTGTTGAATGACGACCGGCACGAGAAAGAGAAGGAATTGTATAGTTCGTTTACGGCAATCTTCGGCGCCCCTCCTGCGTGCAACAGGATAAGCCCGTGACACGGCAGGGATCAACCCCTCAACCTTAACCTTGCGACCCGTTATGGCTATAGCGCTTAAATGGAACAGGGCAACAAAACGAACGGTCGCTGGTTGAAACTCGCCGAACAGGTATTTCATGGCTGTGCCGCCGGTCACGGCTTTGTTTACATAAAAGCCAATAGTAATGTAAGGGATGCCTGTTTTGAGTCAATATGGCATATTACGAGATAGAGAAAACACCTTAAAGGGCGCGTGCGGGGAATGTAAATATAGAAAAATATGCGGCGGCTGCCGGGGACGCGCCATGGCTTACAGCGGGGATTATTTGGCTGAAAATCCTTCGTGTTTTATCAATAATTCGGGCCGTCATTTGGCTTCGCCGTGATTCGCTTCGCTGTCATTCAATCGTCATTCGGTGGTCATTCAGTTGTTCACTGCCTACTGGCCTTTGGGCCTTGGACTGCCTGAATCCCACTGAAACTTTTTCTTTTCGAAGAGCTTCAGGCAGGCATCCACGGCGTTTTCGTCATACAAAAGGCCTTTATTCCTATGTATCTCTTCAAGGGCCGCATCGATTCCCAGGGCTGAACGGTAAGGGCGGTGAGAGGATATGGCCTCCACCACGTCGGCCACGGCCAGAATTCTGGCCTCCGGGAGGATCTCCTCCCCTTTGAGCTCCTGAGCATAACCTGAGCCGTCTATCCGCTCGTGGTGCTGAAGGGTAATCTCCGCCAGCGGCCAGGGAAAATGGATCCCCTGTAAAATCTCATACCCCCTCTCAGGGTGACCTTTAATCAGATTGAACTCCGTGTCCAGCAGCTGCCCGGGCTTACTCAGGATCCCGACCGGAACGGCGATTTTGCCCAGATCGTGGATCAAACCGGCCATGCGGATGCCCTTGATCCGGTCCTCTGATAGCCCCATCTCCCGGACTATGGCGCAGGCGAGTTCTGCCACCCGTCGTTGATGACCGGCCGTATAAGGGTCCCTGATCTCTACGGTCCGGCCAAGGACCAGAATAAGCCCGTCCAGAATCTTTTCAAGCTCGTCCGTGCGCGCTTGCACCATCTGCTCCAGGTCCTGCTGATACCGCCGATTGGCGATTTCAAGCTCCCGCCGGCGCAGGCCGTTTCGAATGTTGATGATCACTTCATTGGCGTCAAGGGGTTTGTTAATATACCCGTAGGCCCCGGCCGCAATGGCCTCGTCCGCCACCTGGGGATCGTCCACGCCGGTCACCATAACCACCGCCGTGTCTTGGTATTGGGACTGGATGTGCCGGGCCAGATCAATGCCGGACTCCCCGGGCATGTTCACATCACACAGCACCAGCTCAAAGGTCTGGGCCTCAAGGCATTTCCGGGCCTCCGCCGCATCAACGCTGAGGCTGCAGGTATGCCCCTGCCGGGTGAGCATGCGATCCAGCATCCGCCGGATTGAACTTTCATCGTCTACAATGAGGATGTTGGCCATTGATATTCCCCTATTGAACGCGGAAGTCGGAACGCGGAACGCGGAAGGAAAAATTTACCGCAACCGCAGTGCGGAAGTCGGAACGCGGAACGCCGAAGGAAAGATCTACTTCCTCCCTTTCCTTGCCGTGTTGATGGAGGCGACCACCATGGCCAGGATCTCATCGGCTTGCCGGTACAAATCAGAGATCACCGATTTATCCATCAGACCGGCCTCCACAATCAACTCCATCCAGTACATGGACTCATCCGTCTCCTCTTCAACCGTACCCATCTTGCTGATGAAGTCCGCTGTTGACTTGGCCCGTTTGGCAGCCCTGTAGTTCGCACCAACGCTGGTTCCGCAGCGAAGAAGCTGATCCCGAATCACTCGACCCAAAGGCGTATTCGGTAACGTGCTCCCAAGTTTGATTACCCCTAAAGCAAATGCTTTGCTCCGCTCTTTTAACTCATCTTTCGAACGCGGAACGCAGAGCTCGGAACGCGGAACTATGTCTGGATTTTTGTTGTCGTTGTTCATGTGTAAATCCCTGTGTAAGAACGGCTCCCGTTCTTTAACCGGGGTGACGTCCATGACGGCATCCAGTTCTCTGTCCTTGACCCGCTACAGGTTTTCCTCAAAAGACCCCGGCTCAAGGGCCATAATGCCGTCTAATCGCCGATTCAGTGCGTCTATAAAGTCCACGCCGATCCCCGGGCATGCCGGCCTCATCCACGAAATTCAGGGGCGGCCAGGCGGCCTCCTTTAGATCCACCCACCTTCTCAGGATGGCACTGATCTCTTCCCGGGACAGATCATCCAAGGCCTTTTGAAGGATGTCCCTCAATATGGACCAGTCCTTGCGAACCCCGATGGCATTGATGGAAGCGGTCTCCTGGATCTTGCCCTGGACCTTCAGGTTGGGGATCACCTCCCGCTCAATGATGTACATGGCCACCGCACGGTTCCCCACATAGGCATCTATCATGCCTTTGGACACGGCATCCAAAGCATCGCTGGTGGTATCAAACTGCGTTACCTGGATATTGGGGTATTTCTCTCGAAGGACCCGGTTGATGAAAAAACGACGTTCCACGCCCACGGTTTTGCCTGCGAGCTGGGAGAGGTTTTCGTAATAGGGGCCGTCCTTCCGAGCGATAATGTTGTGGGGGACCTTGATGTACGGCGTGGTGAAATTAAAAAAGGGCTCCCGGTCCGGTCTGGGCGTGATGTCCATCAGCGCATCGATGCGCTTTTCCTGGACCGATCGAAACATCTCTGCCCAGGGGAGCGGTACAATCTCTAATCGGTCATTCAAACGGATATTCAAGGCCTTGACAAAGCCCACCCCGATGCCGCGGGGCCGGCCTTCCGTATCCACGTAATCCATAGGGGGCCAGGCCTGGTTGATGGCGATGGTGATCTTGGGGTGGTCAGCCAGCCAGGCTGATTCCGCTTCGGTCAAGGCCAGGGCCGTCTTGCTGTTTGGCGCGGCATGGTCATGAACGTGTGTCTGGCGGGTGTCTGCATGAACCGGAACAGATGCCATGGATGGGAAGAGGCACCGAAACTGAACCACCACAATGGCCAGGAGGAAAAGGCCCAACAATTTCAGGGAATGACGGAGGCACTTTTTGCATTATCGACCATGATGCATCCTTAAACAGGTCTGATGCTATCCCATGTATGAGCCGTTTAATGCCGTCCTTAATGCCTGTAGAAGCTGGTCCCGCTCAATGGGCTTGCCGAGAAGGGTGAACGGGCCATAGGGTATGGCCTCGGCCATCAGAGCCCGCCCGGGTGCAACCCACTGCAGAATCCGGACCCTGTGTATACGGAGGCCTGGACAGCCCTTATGGATCGTAGTTGCCATCATCGGTTTGGGCCAGGGGTTCAGGGAAAGAGGATGTCCCCTACCTGCTTCAGGTCCTGGACTCCCTGGATATCTTTTTCAAAGAGGGGCACTTCGGCCACATGGGTTGACGGAAATGCCTCTATGATCTTCTGTATATAATTCTGTTCCATTCCCCTTTTGGCGGTGCAAAAAGGACACGATGACCGCGGGGTCACCCGGTTCACGGCAATGTTGTCGCAGGATATCCCGGCCCTGTCTACTGCAGACATGAGCCGTTTCAGTTCAGACACCCCCATGGCCTCAGCAATGGTCACGGCCACAAAACCGGTCTTTGCCGGATCTGTCAGGGTCTCCTGAATCCGCCGCACATTTTTGGAGAGGGCCAGGGCCTTCTCGGCCATTTCGGTCAATTTGACAACGCCTTTATACTTGAGCAGCAGCCTGAAAAACGCATTGAGCCACTCCCGGACCATATCCGGGAGCTCCAGAAACCGGAGAAGATGCCCGGTGGGCGAGGTATCAAGGATCAGGATGTCGAACGCTTCTTCGGTCCTCAGGTCCATAATCCGGTCCAAGGCCATGATTTCATCGAGCCCGGGCGGTGCCAGGGATAAGAGTTGCGTCATGACCTCCCGATCAAATTTGATATCCATACCACTTTCCACAAACCGATTGAAGACCCCTTTGATTTCACTTTCAAATGTGGCCTTATAGGCCTCAAAGAGTTTATCCCCGTTGATCTCTACTGCAAAGAGATTGATGTCAGAAGTCCGAGGTCCGATGTCAGAAGTCCCTGCCCTCTGCTCTCTGCCAGCCGCCTCCTGAACTGCCGTGATCTCATCCCCGATGGGCTGATTCAGGGAATCGGACAGGGAGTGGGCCGGATCCGTGGAAAACAGGAGGACCTTTTTATCCCTGTGGATTTCGGAGAGATACAGGGCCGTGGCCGCGGCAAGCGTGGTCTTTCCCACCCCCCCCTTGCCGCCGAAAAGATAGAATTCAAGGGAGGGATTCCACGTAAGATATGCCTTCGGTCTTGGGTCCTGCCTGTCCTCCTTTGTTGAGACACTGGGGACGGGCCCACCGCCGAGATAATCACCCAGGGCCTGCAACCCCTCAACCCCCCCAATCTCCTGGGCGAGCAGGGGCACCCGGATCAGGCCATGGTTGGGGAAGGTCTGTTGGAGCAACGCCAGGGAAGGCTTCTGGGCTGCTTGTCTGGCCCTGCAAAGGGAACAGTCATGGTGCTCCGCCACGCGGTTGATGAGTATCTCTTTTACCGGAACGGATAGATCCACGAGTCTGTGATTCAGGCGTTTGGTTTCATTCACAGCCATGGGCTCGGGTATGGTCACCGGCACAAACCGGGTGATTTGCCCATTTCGCAACAATTTCACTACGGCGTCAATATCATGGGAGAGGTCCTTGATGAATGTATCACACGCATCATCCATGTACTTTCTGTTGGTGAAATGGGTGGCCATATAGCGGTATTTCTGCTGCATCAGGTCCAGGAGGTGGATCCATTTTTTCATCTGCTCCGGAAGCGCAAGCATCCTGACGGTATGGCCGGTGGGGGCGGTATCCAGTATCAAAAGGTCAAACGTTTTCTTCCTGATCAGCTCTGCCATGTGGATGACGGCCATGACTTCATCTATGCCCGGCAATGAGAGATCCAGAAACGACGCAATATCCGCCCGGTCAAAATAGGTCCCCCTGTCGGCCAGCGTCCGGATCACTTCTCCGTGTGCTTCCTTGAACTCCTTGAGCAGCCTGGCAGCGTTTAGTTCCATGGCGAACAGGTTACTGACTTCTGACCTCTGGTCTCTGACCTCCGACTTCTGAACCGCCGTCACCTGATCCCCTATCTCAAATTGAAAACTGTCTGACAGGGAATGGGCCGGATCGGTTGATATGATCAGGATTTTTTTACTGCCCTGGTAAGTGTCGGCGAGGTGCAGGGCCGCGGCCGCGGCAAGCGTGGTCTTTCCCACGCCCCCCTTTCCGCCGAACATGATCAACCGAAGGTCTTTGTTGTGCAGGAATTCGGGAATGGCCCGGGGGTTGGGTATTGGGTATTTGTCATTTGGGTTCGCAGTCATCCGCTTGTCCTTTGGCCTTCGGCCGTCAAATAATGGTCATATGTGCTCAGATGATGGTCATGCAGTTGTGACTCGTTGCCATTCGGTGCTTACTGCCTTTTGGACGTAGGGCAGTTGGAACTCGCCGGATCTCCCATTCGTTTCGCTTGACAGCACGGTAATACGGCTGTTAATATGCAATAGGGAGGATATAAAAGTGGAGAACCGATCTCGCTATGCAATTAGGTCGTTACTTGGACCTGTGTCCCTGGTTTTGGCCAGCCTGAGTTCCAGCAGGTTGTTGTTCAGGTTAAGCCGGTGGTTGTCAAGGGTGACCGGGTGGGGCAGTTGGATGATCTCCCGCAGCGAGACCCCCACCTTATGGGACCGGACGGTAAGCCGGTCATCATCCAGGTCCAGGTGGATATCGCCAGGCTCAAGCCCTTTGACTTCCATGATGATCCGAACCAGCGAATCCTCATCAAAGACCTCGAGGAAACGCCTTTCCATGGAGACGAATTTCTCCCTTTTCCCCAGCATCCACCAGCTGAACAGGATTTCCTCGCCTGTCTCAGGATCCTGCCTAACTCTTTCAAAAGCGAGGATTGGACACCCCACCACCTTTTCGGCCAACGGGTTCAGGGTCTCTTTGATGAGGAGGAGCACGTGCATATGCGTGGGTGCATCAATGACCCGGGCCAGTTCGGTTATCCGGGCATGGCCCTTTTCCCACAAAAACCACAGCAGGGCCTGCCCGTCGGCATCGAGCTGTGCGGCCATCTCCCGAAGGATATTTACATCGAGATTCAGAAGCGCGGCCTGAAAAACCCCCTTTTTCCAGGTGACGATATTGTTCACCGCAAACCAGATCCTGCCCTTGCCGAGAGACCCGGCTGTGTCGAAAAAGATACATATTACATCCCGTATCTTCAAAACACAGTAGTGACGCTCGATATCAAGGGAGCGGATGGCGTCCAGCGCGACCTCAAACACGGTTATGGGCCGCTGAAACAGAATGAACCTGCGGTCCGTGAGGAAAGACTGGACCGGGCGCCAGCCCGAGCGAGCGTTACGCCTGTAGACACCCTGGTCTTTTAACAGGATGCGCTCCCCCTTCTCAAGACCGGGTTCATCACGCCTGCCCTGGCCCAGCCGGGTCTTAGACGGTCTTCGAACCGGCTGTTTATAGGGCATGGCGCATCCCCTCCAGCAGTTTTCCCAACCGCTCCATGGCATCAGGGATGCACTCAGTATCCCCCTGGGCAAGCCCCTGCTTGAGCGTTGAAACGGCTGCCTGCATCTGCTCAAGGGTAATCCGGCCCAATTGCCGCTCATTTCTCGCCAATATTGTATCGGCTGCACGAAGCATGTTATGGGCCCGGATTTCGGTCTGTACCTG
>CAYVUX010000085.1:0-10158 GCA_964455075.1 uncultured Desulfobacteraceae bacterium
CCGCATCGCGGCGGACACATTGCCTCGGTCTGCAGCTCTCCAAGCTCCCGGCTCCCCGGGCCGCGGATGACGACGGGTGCGTTTTCCACCGGCCGGCAGGGTCTTGGAAACGGCCCGCGATTGTGATATGAGGCATGATCGTCCCTGCGCTGTGCGTGAAAAATGTCCAGGGAAAAACACCCTCTCTAGGTCGAAAGGGGCCCCATGCCGGACCATGAGAATATACATCGACTGGCCATAGAGGACAAGAATATCGTCCTTGTGGGAACAGCCCACGTGTCACGGGAAAGCACCGAATTGGTGGCCCGCGTGATCAGCGAGGAACAGCCGGACACGGTTTGCGTGGAGCTCTGCGACGCGCGGTATCAAACCTTGACCGAAAAAAACCGCTGGCAAGACACCGATCTCGTTAAGGTGATCAGGGAGCGGAAGGCGTTTCTCCTCCTGTCGAATCTCATCCTTACTTCTTTTCAGCGCAGAATCGGCCGAAAGCTCGGCGTCAAGCCGGGCGAAGAGATGCTCAGGGCCATCGAGGCGGCCCGGGAAATCAACGCCGAAATCCGCCTCGCCGACAGGGACATTCGAACGACGTTGGCGAGGACCTGGAGACTGATGGGTCCCTGGAGAAAAACAAAGCTGCTTGTGCAGTTGATTCTTTCTTTGGGGAGCGTCGATTCCATTGAAGAGGCGGACATCGAAAAACTCAAGGAGCAGGACGTCCTGGAAGCCCTCCTTTCAGAAATCGGAAAAAGCCATCCGGAATTGCGCCGTATTCTGATCGACGAGAGGGACCTCTATTTGGCCGAGAAGATCCGAACCGCTCCGGGAAAGAAAATTGTCGCCGTAGTGGGCGCCGGCCATGTCGCAGGAATCCGGGAACACTGGAACGAACCTGTTGACCTCGCGGAACTGGACGCAATGCCGCCCCCTGGCAAGGGGATCCGTTTTTTGAAATGGGCCGTTCCCGGGATCGTTCTCCTTTTAATCCTCGCCGGCTTTTTTATGGCCGGCAGCGTCGCGGGAACCCATATGATCAAGTGGTGGGTAGCGGCGAACGCAGCGTTCGCCGGGCTTGGCGCGCTCGCCGCGTTCGCGCACCCCTTAACCGTGCTCTCCGCCGTCCTGGCATCTCCCCTGACCTCCCTGAATCCCATGATTGCGGCGGGGTGGGTGGCCGGGCTGGTCGAAGTTCTCCTGGGAAAGCCCAAGGTCCGGGACTTCGAATCCCTTCCCGAGGACATCTCCACAGTGAAGGGCTTTTGGCGAAACAAGATTTCCCGCATACTGCTCGTTGTGGTGCTCACCAACCTGGGTAGCACTCTGGGCGCCTTTGTTGCCATTCCCCTGATGATACGGGCTTTTTCCTAGGAGGCTGCCGGAAAGCATCCGGATGCAGGGCTTCCGCAGACCTGAGGAATGAGGCGCACAGTACGCCGCAGTGACGAAGGTCAAGGGTAACGCAGCAGATGGGTGTTTTCCGGCAGCCTCCAACAAGGCAGTAGTCCGACGGTCTCTCGAGACGTCGACGGAAAACCCGCATCTCCCCGCTTAAGCGGAAGCTCGCAGACGGCGTTGCCCGTCACCGGGGGCGGCCCACCGGCATGACAATCAACGGTTCGTGCTCTTCCGGGAGCCCGATCGCCCCGGCCAGTTCACGGTCGTTGAATGCCCCTACGATTCCTGCCGCCAGGCCGAGGGCCTGGCACTGCAGGAAGACATTCTGGCCGATGTGGCCGATTTCGATCAAGGCATAGCGTTCGCCCCGGTCCCCGTACTTTCGCGTAATGCGATTGTACTGGGCCGTGAGAACAATCTGAACGGGGGCCGCGGCCATCCACATCTGCCCGAGGGAAGCCGTGGCCACTTTCGTTCTCCTATCCCCTTCGGCGATTCTGTCTACCGCGTATTCTCCCGGCCGGAAATGATACACGCCCTGGGACATGCCGTCCACGGAATCCTTGCCCGCCACCGCGTAGACATCGGCCGGGTAGAGGGCCCCTCCCGAAGGCGCCGCCCGTTTAAAACCGTTCTCTTCGGTAATGCCCTGTGCGGCCCAAAGGATCTGCAAAAACTGGTCGGCGCTCAGGGGCTTGTCCTTGAAGGTCCTTACCGTACGCCGCTTCTTGATCGCCTGCTCCACAGACATGGGGCCGTCGTACCGGGGTTTCGTCAAGTCCATGGCGTCCTCCTTTCTGCGGGAAGCATGCGGTTTGCTCCACGCCAAACGCTTAAGGCCGAAAAAGGGTGTTGCTCCCAAAAACGCAAGAAGAGCCGCGGCCGACTTGCAGGCCTGCCGTCTGGTCACTCCCAACTTATGGCTCCATTGGTCGGGCCTCCCGGCCCGGGAGACGGTTTCCCGATCCTTTCCGTCTTTTCCTTGTCTTTCCATGCCCTTTCTCCCGGCCTCCTCGGTTTTTCAAAGGTCTCAACGGGTTTGCACCCTTTATTTGCCACGGGGGATCTTGGCGAACGGGTTGTTGAAAGGGGCCTTTTCGGACTTCTGGGAGCGCTTCCCGCGCGGCGAGGAGGCGTTTTTCGCATTTTCTTTCATAGACAGAGAAATTCTCTTCCTCTCCTTATCCACATCGAGCACTGTCACCCATACGTGTTGATGCATCTTGACCACATGATTCGGGTCCTTGACGAAACGGTCCGCGAGCTGGCTGATGTGTACAAGCCCGTCCTGATGAACTCCCACATCCACAAATACCCCAAACGCGGTAATATTGGTTACAATCCCCGGCAACCTCATGCCCTTCTCCAGGTCTTCGAGCTTTTCGACGCCCTCTGCGAATTGAAACACCTCCCACTCTTTCCGTGGGTCCCGTCCCGGCTTCGCGAGTTCCTCCAGGATGTCCTGCAGGCTGAAGAGCCCCGTGTCTTCGGAAACATACGCTTCAAGCCGAATCTTCCTTCTCAGATCCTCCCGCTCCAACAGATCCTCCACCGAGCAGTTGAGGTCCCTCGCCATGTCTTCCACGACCCTGTAGCGCTCGGGGTGGACCGCACTGGCATCCAGGGGGTGGCGGCCCCCTCGGATTCGGAGGAATCCCGCGGCCTGTTCAAAGGCCTTGGGCCCCAGCATGGGTACTTTTTTCAACGTTTCCCGGTCAGGAAAAGGGCCGTGCATCTCCCTGTACGAGACCATGTTGCCCGCCACTTGGGGACTCAGACCGGATACCCGAGCAAGGAGCTCCTTGCTCGCCGTATTCGCCTCCACGCCCACAGCATTCACGCAGCTGACCACGACTTCCTCCAGCCGTCTCTTCAAGCCCTTCTGATCTACGTCGTGCTGATATTGGCCCACTCCTATGGATTTTGGATCGATTTTGACCAGTTCAGCCAGGGGATCCATCAGCCTGCGGCCGATTGAAACCGCTCCCCGAACCGTCACGTCGTAGTCGGGAAATTCCTCTCGCGCCGTCTCGGATGCGGAATACACCGAGGCCCCGCTCTCGTTGACCACCACAATAGGGATATTCGGGTCAAGGGCCGCCTCTCTCAGGAATCCTTCCGTTTCTCTGCCTCCCGTTCCGTTTCCGACCGCGATGGCTTCAATCCGAAATTCCCTGCACAGATGACGGATACGTTCGCCTGCTTCGGACCTTTTTCCGCTCGACAAAAGGGGATAGACCGTTTCGGTATGGAGGAGTTTCCCCTGGGAATCCAGGCACACCACTTTCGCGCCGGTCCGAAACCCCGGATCGATCGCGAAAATCCGCTTTTGTCCGAGGGGCGGGGCCAGCAGGAGCTGTCTGAGGTTCCGGCCGAACACCTGAAAGGCCTCCTCCTCCGCCCGATTCTTGGACTCCAGGCGGATCCCCGTCTCCATGGCTTGGGAGAGCAGCCGCTTAAATCCTTCCTGTACCGCCAATTTCACTTGCCGGGATGCGCCTTCCTCACCCATTACAAACAGCCCCTCCAGCAGACGGATGGCATCCTCCTCATCCGGAAGGCACACCTTGAGCCTCAAAACGCCGTCCCTTTCTCCCCTTCGCATGGCCAGGATCCTGTGGGAGGGTGCACTCCGGGTGGGCTCCTCCCACTCAAAATAGTCCCTGAACTTCGCTCCTTCCTGCTCCTTTTCGGGCACGACCCTTGTCCGGAAAACCGATTTCCGCCGGAAAAGCGACCGCAGCGTGCCTCTGGCTTTCTGATCCTCATTGATCCATTCCGCCACAATGTCGCGTGCGCCGGCCAGGGCCTGCTCCACCGTCTCCACGCCTTTCTGAACGGAAACAAAGGGGTCCGCCTCTATTTCCGGAGCTCCTCCATTCTGTGCAAAGACGGTCCGGGCGAGCGGCTCCAGGCCCTTTTCCTTGGCAACGGTCCCCCGGGTCCTCCTTTTGGGCCGAAACGGGAGGTAGAGGTCCTCCAGTACAGTTAATGACTGCGCCTCCTCAATCTCTTTACGCAATCCCCTTGAGAGCTTCCCCTGCTTTTCAATGGATCGAAGAACCGTATCGCGCCTCTTTTCCAGCTCCTCCAGCCGGGTCAGCCGATCCCGTATGCCGGCGATCACGGTCTCATCCAACGCTCCCGTCGCCTCCTTCCGGTAGCGTGCGATAAAGGGGATCGTTGCCCCCCGGGAAAGGAGTTCCTCGGTTGCGGCGACCTGCCAGTGTTCGAGGTTCAGTTCTCCGGCAATTCTTTCATGGCTTTTTGTCTGCATCTGGATCTCCGAAAGATCTCCGGCAGCGCCTTGGGGGCGGACCGTATCATCGGCAGGAGCCTTCCGCTCCAAGCCCCACGCTCCTGAGAAACCTTCTCCTCTCTGCTTTTTCCATTCCGTTTCGCCCTGCACCCGTCTCCCCGTTGTCCATTTCGGCATTCCGTAGGATTCTACTCTTCCAAAAGCACGGTTTCGACCCGGACCTTCGCCGTCCCCTTCTCGTAAAATCCGAGTTTCTTGGCACTACCCGCAGTGAGGTCTATCAGCCGACCCTTCACAAAAGGGCCTCGATCGTTTACACGCACAATGATCGATCTTCCGTTTTCCAGGTTCGTCACCTTGGCGTGCGTCGGGAGCGGGAGATGCTTGTGAGCGGCGCTCAGGTTGTCCGGATCAAACGCTTCCCCGTTGGCGGTCATAAAACCCCCTTCTTTTCGCAGTGTCTCCTCGCCGTACCACGAAGCAATGCCGTCTTCCCGATAGGTCCTGCTCTCCTCGACACTCATAGGCACATATCGCTTCCCGTGCACCACATAGGGGGAGCATTTGACACGGCTCTTTCGAATGGCCTCCTTGGGGGGCATTCCATCAATGGAATCGATCTCTTCCCGGGTCAGAGACCACTCTATGGGGGCCTTGGCTACTCTGAACGTAAACTCTCCGATCTTGTAAACGATTACACCGGTCCCGATGCCGGCCTTGATCAGCCCTTTTGTTGCCATGTATGTGACAACCACGGTTCCTTTGGTTACTCTGTAAGTTGTCGAGAGCACGCCGCAGGAGAAAAAAAGCAAGCAACCCAGCAGGGTTCCGATCCATAAGGCTATTGCTCTGGCATCTGCAACCATACTCCCCTCACCTCACCCGCCGAATGCGGACACAGGGGCGCCTCCCTTCGGAGGCGACCGCACAGCAACTGCTGTTCCGGTTCTGTTCGGAGACGTGATTGTGCCCGCAAACCATTTCCGGGTACGCGCTACCTCAAATACACCGGATTGGAAAATATCCACGGCCGCAAGCCAAACAGCGGTACTCGCCGGTACACCTCCACCCGGTAAACCCCTTCGGCTGCGATCCGCTTGGATGCCTGCAAGCCCCGCCGCATTTCATTCAGCTTTCCGTTTCGAAAAAGCCTGATCTCTCCCCGGAAAGGGCACTCTACAACCAGATTTCCGGGTTCGAATTTCGTCTCTTGTCCCATCTCGATTCTACGCCCGGAATCCGTACCATACCACATTTTGAATCCCGAGGCCGAACACAGGCCATCGTGCGCAATGAAAAGCCGGCCCTCCCGCATGGAAGTGAAAATGGATTCTCTGGCCCTTTCAAAGTCCTCAAAAGATTTCGTCTCCAAAAGAACATGCACATTGATGGAGTTCAAAAGCCCACGATAAGACAGCGGCACGAAGTTGACTCCGGCCCATCGAAAGGGGACCCCATGCGCATCGGAACCGCCGATGGCGCACACCCTTCTCTTTTGGCACTGGTCATCCCAGAAACGCAGGGTTTTCCGGCTGGGTCCCTTCAGGGTGCGATGCTTGAATAGAAGAAAAAACAGACCGTGCCATGGGCTTCGGATGCGCTCTTTCCAACGGGACGCGAAATTCCAGATACAGATCCCTGCATATCCGTTTGCCGACAGATCATTCCAGGTATAGGCCCTGGATTTCTCCCGGAAAGGCATCCCCTTTTCAAAAGGATGCGCCAGGAATCCGAACCCGCCTTGGCGGCTCACCCGGTCGATCACCTCCTGAGGACGGAGCCCTTGCACGGGAAATATTCTTTTTGCGCCATAGGCGAGGTAGTGATGCTCTTCCTCTCCGAACTCCAGCCCGATGAATACGAAAACATTTCCATACCTTCCCTCTTCCTCCTTGTTCAGGCGCGAAACCATGTGCGCGTGGTCATTGATGCCGACGAAATCCAGGCCCGCACGTTCGGCAATTCGAGCGATCTGCGCAACGGTTCCCGCGCCGTCCGAATGAACGGAATGAACATGAAGATTCCCTATGGCCTCGACCCAATCGCCGCGCGCGCGGAACTTCGCTCCCCTTCCCTGAAAAGCCGCATTTTTATGAAGCCCTGACATATGCCAGCCCATCACCCCGCTCGGAGCGGATGTTCACTCCAGTTTCTCCAGGGCCTTCACCCCCATCCTCATCGGTTGCCAGACAGCAACGCCGTTCAGCAGGAAAACCGCGAAAAAACATGCGGCTATATAGAGCCGTTCGAGCGCTGCCATGGCTCTTCCGTCCACATCCGCCTTGAACAGGATGTACATCGGGCCCGCCTCAAGAACAACCACGGACGCGATGAATAAGGAACTGATAATCATGAACATCAAACCGCCGTAACCTGTTGAAACCTCTGCAACGTTCTGATGGGTGAAGTCCGGATAAACGGCGCCCAGTCCCACCCCGAGGGCCACAATCCCGAACACCATAAGGAACATGGTCGCCGAAGACAAGGCCATCACCAAAGGCGTCACTTGGAGAAAATGATTCGTAAAGAACACGAGGATCTGGCCCAGGAAAAGTATGGGAATCAAGAAAAAGAGATATTTTCCCCATAGGTAACGCTTCGGGCTCAAGGGAGACGATCGTACGATCCAATAGGCTTCGCCCTCGCCGCTCACGGCCGTGAACACGAAGCGGGCGCAGACCGCGGAAAGCACGAATCCGGCAAGTCCGAGGTTCAGAAATGCCAATGCGTTTTGGAGCAAATCCAGCCTCACGGGGCTGGCCGCCAGGGGCAGCACACTGAAATTATACACATACACAACCACCAGGGCTCCCAAAAGCAGCAATTGAGACCACTGGGTATTGTCACGGAAAAATGTTCGAATATCCTTGGCCAGAATTCCGCCCAGATCCCTTCCAAACGGCCTGGTAAACCCCGCCACCAGGAGGTTCAATACCCTTTCCGCGGCCGGACGCCTCTTTTTGCCCTCCTGTGATTTGCTGTAACCGTCGAAATAGACGGCTTCGGCAACCCAGATGTTCAAGACCACAAGGGCCCCCGCAGTGCTCCAGGTCAAGATCATCTCAAACCCGCGGCTTCTACCGCTTCCTGTGAGACTGTCCCAGAGAGTCACGACGATCCACTGGGTCGGGAGAAAAGGGGATTGAGCGGCTCCAAGCGATTCCGCGTACTGCATGATGCTGAAAAAAGACTCCGGATCCACAAGCCTTTCCGGACGCAACAAACGAAAAACAATATAGAGGCCCACAGCGAAAAAAAGGGCCAAAATGACGACCAGATCACGTGTCCTCTGAGCGGGGAAAACACGAACAAGAATCATTGTCACCATCATGGCCGATCCTGCAGCAATCATGGCCATCGCAACGTTCATGTGGATCAGCTTTGGATAGAACCCCAACGGGGCGTCATACACATAGGCGTAGGCCAAAAAGACGGGGAGCCCGAACACCAGCAGCATCCATGAGCTCTGCACAAACGTCAGGACTCCCCGGCTGAGGAAGATCTCTTCCAGGCTCACGGGGGTGGAGTGGCAAAATTCCAAATCGCGGGACAGATAAAGATTCGAGAGGGACGTGATAATGTGGCTGAAAATGAGAAGGCAGAAAAACACCAGAAACACCATGGACAACAGGTACCGGCTGATCATGTCTCCGATGAGGTCCACGGAGCGAAAATGCATCAGTACCCGGCAGGTTCCGAGAAACAGGCCCAGACAGAAACCTCCTCCAAGAACAAGCACAAACGCCGTTCTCTTTCGAAACCCGCCCTTAATGCCCAGGAATCGGTTCTTGACCTCCAGAAGTTTGACGTTAAGCAGAAGAAAGAGGCCTCTCATGGACGATTCCCTTCTCCTCGGTCAGTTTCAGGAAAACCCCTTCCAGACCTCCTTCCACACCGGCCGCCTGCCTCAACGCCGCCGCATCTCCCTGGGCGATGATCCGTCCTGACTGTATGATGGCAATTTCCTCGCAGATGTCCTGGGCAAACTCCAGAGAATGGGTGGAAATAAAAAAGGTCGCCCCTTTTTGAGCTTGTTCCCTGAAGATCTCCTTTACGAGCTTCGAGCCCCTTGGATCCAACCCCACCATCGGCTCGTCCACGATATAGACCCTGGGGCTCTGCAGGAGGGCCGAACACATCACCAAACGCTGCTTCATGCCGTGGGAATAGCTCTCGATGAGTTCTTCCTTCCAAGGGCTCATGTCGAAAAGCTCCAGCAGCCGCTCAATCCTTCGATCCAGTCGTTTGTTCTCATGCAGATGATAAAGGGCAGCGGTAAAGCGAAGGAACTCCAGTCCGGTCAGTTTTTCGTAGAGAAAAGGCCGGTCGGGGATGAACCCCACACGTTGTTTGACCTTGGAGGGCTCTTTTCGGAGGTCCATTCCATCAATGAAGATCCGGCCTTCGGTCGGCTTCATCACGCCGGCCATCATTTTGATGGTTGTGGTCTTGCCCGCCCCATTCGGTCCAAGGAATCCGAACAGCCGGCCCTTCGGCACCTTCAGATCGATTCCGTTCACTGCGCGAAGACCCTTGAAGGATTTGCTCAGATTGACCAGCCTAATCATATCCATGCTGCAAGACCTCGAGACCCAGTTTGCCCACAAGAGACATGATTTTCATCTGTTCCCCGAGCCCCCCTTGAACCAGTTTTATATGGGTGGCATCCGCCGGCATCTGATTCATGGTGGCGTCCAGGGTCACCCAATCCCCGAGGTACACCTCGTTCCATGCATGGTAATAGAACTTTCCCCTCGCATGGACCAGACCCGTGGCCACCCGAGCCGGAATTCCGGAGGCACGGAGCAAGGCCGCGGCCAGCACAGCGTGCTCGTTGCAATCCCCTGCACCCATTCGGATGACATCAGCCGCTCTCGGTATGGAGATGACCGGTTTTTTTTCCAGGTGCTTGTAGACCCATTCCATCAGTTCCCTGGATGCGGCCGCAGGGTCCTTTATGGAGCCCGCCACCTCCAGGGCGGTTCGGACGATCTCCTCGTCCTCGCTCTCAATGCCCGGGCCGGGCTCCAGGTACGGACGAAGCCGCCGCGGTGCATCCGCGTAGGGACGCCGGAACGGCACCGTGTCCGGAAGAGTCTCCCTGACGACTTCAATCACCCCGTCGTAGAAACGCTGCCGTCCGCCGTCCAAATGCAGAGACCCGGTTTCCACGTCATCCAGATTGGCTGCCCGGAGTTTCAGATAGGCAATCTTCTCCGGCTCGCCGAGTCTTCCCTTCGTCTTCACAGCGGCAAGTTCGGCGAAATCCATCCTGCCGCTTCCCTCCACACCCATGGCCGCTTTTGCGGCATTTGACCTCACCAGGGTGAGGCCCATAAAACCTTCCTCTTTGAGCATGTCCCCTTTCTCATCCAGCCAGAAAGTCATTTCCTGACCCCAGAGTTCGGCCTCCAGCTTCAGGGCCGGATAAGAGGCCCCTCGGATCTTCAACTCCTCCCTCGCCGTGGCTTTCAACTCCATTTCCTTTGCGGTGAGTGTGGCAG
>CAYVUX010000086.1:0-10113 GCA_964455075.1 uncultured Desulfobacteraceae bacterium
AGCACGGTGACCTTGGCCTTCGAGACGCGTCCCTTTTCGAGCTCCACCCCTTTCCTGAGCCGGTCCAAGGCTGTCTCGTCCAGGCTTCCCTGCACCGTAACTTTGTACGTGCGGGGAATTCCGTACTTCGGGTGGGTCAGGCGGTGGGCCCAGTCGCCGTCATCCGTTAAGAGCAGAAGCCCCAGCGAGTCGAAATCCAGACGGCCCACCGGATAGATCCTGCGGTCTGCATTTTCGACGAGGTCGGTCGCCAGGGGTCTCCCTTCAGGGTCCCGGAGGGAGCTGATATATCCGAAGGGCTTATTGAGCATCCAGTAAACCCGTCTCGACGGTCCGGGCAGGGGCGTTCCGTCGATCCGTATTCTGTCCACGCCCCAGATCACGCGGAGGCCGGGCTCGGTGATCTTCTTTTCGTTTACAGAGACGCGGCCCTGCCGGATCCACTCGTCCGCATTGCGCCTGGACGTAATGCCCGCCAGGGAGAGCACCCGATTGAGGCGCTTCGGAGTCTCATCGGGAAGCTCATTCGGGGTCTTCCGGGACCGCTTCTGCGTTTTCTCCGGGGGCTTCGTGCCTGTTGTCCGAGGGGGTTTGTGCGGCCTCTTCTCCTGCTTGCGCTTCTGTGCTTTCGGCCCGGGCCGTCTCGAGTCCCTCTTGCTGGAGGGAGCCATATTCCTCCATCTCCTTGAGTTTTGGGAGTGAGTCAAGGTCCTTGAGATCGAACACCTCGAGAAACCTCTTGGTGGTCCCGTAAATGAGGGGTTTTCCCGGGAGATTCTTTCGGCCCATGATTCTTATGAGGCCTTTTTCCAGGAGTGTCCTCAGGATCCCCCCCACATCGACCCCTCTAAGTCTCTCAATCTCCTGCCTCAGTACGGGCTGCTTGTAGGCGATGATGGCCAGCGTCTCCAAGGCCGCCCTGGACAAACGCGCGGGCGAGGTCTTGAACATTCGGAGGATGTACGTGGAATAGGAGGATCTGGTCCTGAATTGGTACCCGGCGGCCACCTCCTTGAGCACGAAGCTCCTTTCCATGGAATCATAATCCGAGATCAAATCAATCAGGGCCTGACGAATTTCGGAAAGAGAAACCTCCGGCAAACACGCGTGAATTTCACGCGGGCTTAGAGGGTTGTCCGAAGAAAACAAAAGGCTTTCTACAATAAGTTTAGTTGGTTGGCTCATCGCCGTTTTCACCGTTCTCACCGAATTGCGGCACAATCCAGATCGGGCCTTCATCCGTTGCCTGCGAGAGTCTTACAAGGCCCACGTGTACCAGTTCGAGCAGGCCCAGAAAAGTGGCGATAAATTCGCCAATGATTCTGTGGCCCTTGAAAAGATCTTGAAAATACATGCCCTTCATACCCCTCAAGGAGGCAATGATGTCCTCCATTTTCTCCTTTACCGACCACTTTTCGAATTCCACTTTCATCCGGGTGCCCGGGATATTTTGGACGACAACCTTCTTGAATGCCTCCATCAGCTGGAAGAGATTGACTTCCAGCGAGGGTTCCTCGTCCTCAAGCAGTTCCCGGTTGAAAGAAGCGGCCCCGCGGGCAAATACGTCTCTCTCCAGAATTTCTCTGTCCGAGAGTTCCCCGGCGAGCTCCTTGTACCGCATGTACTCCAGCAGCGGGCGGGTGATCTCCATGCGGGGATCCTCTTCCTCGCCGTCCGCGTCGGATGATTGCGGCAGGAGCATCCTGGACTTGATGTGCATCAAGGTAGAGGCCATGACCAGGAAATCTCCGGCCACATCAATATTGAGGGCCTTCATCATGTCTATGTATTCGAGGTATTGGTCGGTGATGGTAGCGATCGGGATGTCGAAAATGTCCATCTCGTTTTTGTGGATCAGATGGAGCAGCAGATCGAGCGGCCCCTCGAATGACTCCAGTTTGACCTCGTATTCCATTCTCGCTGCCTGCAGAACCCCGACCGAGTCTGAGACCCTCGGAATTCCTCTTTCCCGGCCAAAGAGGGGGTGTGTGGAATTCCTTGATTTTTTCGGATCGCCTTCCGATGCCCGTCCCGCCACTCCTGAGGGGGGTCTCGTTTTGTCCTTGCTGAGCGCGGACACGCACGCTTCCAGAGCCCGGGCTTCCGGATGCCCGGGGAGGCGGGGCTTGCCCATTCCGGTCGCCGGCGGGGTGGAATGGGAAACGGTGGCTTCCGACGTTCGTTTCTTGATGGAGACTCCCAAGTGCCGGAAAGGATTTGCGGACAGGCACTCAGATTTTCATGGCCTCTCTTACCTCTTTCATGGTTTCTTGCGCAATGGATCGGGCTCGATCGTTCCCGGCATCCACGACTTTCTTGACCTTGTTCATGTCCGACAAGAGTTCGCGCCTCCGCTCCCACACGGGCTCCAGCCCTTTCTTGAGGCTCTCTGCCATCAGCTTCTTGCAATCCACACACCCGATCTCGGCTGCACGGCACTTTCGTGCACATTCTTCCACGAGCTCAGAGCCCGAGTAGATCTCATGGAATGAAAAAACGTTGCATACCTGTGGATCCCCGGGGTCGGTTTTTCTTGCGCGATTCGGATCCGTGATCATCCGGCTCACTTTCCGGTCCACTTCCTCGGGTGCATCGCTCAAGAAAATGGCATTGCCGTAGCTCTTGCTCATTTTTCGGCGGTCGATGCCCAGTATTTTTGAGGTGGGTGTAAGGAGGGTTGCGGGTTCCGGAAAGACGTCGCCGTAGAGATGGTTGAACCTCCGGGCGATTTCCCGGGTAAGCTCCACATGCGGGGCCTGATCTTCTCCGACCGGAACGCCGTTTGCCTTGTACATCAGTATGTCGGCCGCCTGAAGTACCGGGTATCCAAGAAAGCCGTAGGTGGTGAGGTCCCTCTGCGTCATTTCGCGGAGCTGCTCCTTATAGGTGGGATTTCTCTCAAGCCAGGCGAGGGGCGTGATCATGGAGTAGAGAAGGTGAAGCTCCGCATGTTCCTTGATCGTGGATTGAACGAAAAACGTGCACACCTCCGGATCAAGCCCCACAGAGATCCAGTCCACGATGATGTCGAGAGTGGTCCGGCGGATGATGTCCGGATCGGCGTACTCGCTGGTCAGGGCATGCCAGTCCGCAATGAAATAGAAGCATTCGTAAGATTGCTGAAGGCTTTTCCAGTTGAACAAAGCTCCGTGGAGATGGCCCAGGTGGATTTTCCCGGTGGGTCTCATTCCACTGACAATTCTACCCTTTTTCATTCCCTTGGGTCTCCTCTTACGGATGGTTTCGCCGCCCGCCAAGGCTCGCCCGGAGCGGCATCCGAAACCGAAGATTTTCCGTGTTTTTCCGACAGCCTCCTGCTACCGAAAAGAAATATTTCGGCTCCTTTGCAGGATGAGGGCTTTCCTCCCATTTCTTCGCGCCGAAGGCGGGCGAAGGCCTTGGTAGACGAGCTCCCCACATCTGGGCGCTCGTCTAACCGAAATTCTCCAGGACAAAGCGGAGCTCATCCTCACGGCTGTTCACCTCTCCGTTGAGCCTGGCCTTGAGAAGACTGTCAAGGATTCGCCTGAAGAGCGGGCCGGGCTGAAAACCCATATTCACCAAGTCCTTTCCTCTGAGCTCAACGTTCACCTTCCTCAAGTGGGTGAAATAACCGGATATGAGACGCCTGACCTTCTCGCTCTGGGTCTTGGCCATCACGTAAAGCAATGTCTCTGTATCATAAGGGCGAAGCAATGTATAGAGCCGATGGTTGTCTCCGCTGAATTTGTAGAGCGTACCCAGAAGCTTCTTCAGGCCTTCCCTTTGCGAGATCAGCCCGCGGCTTTCCGGGTCGTGCATGACCATGCCCCGGGCGAGTTCCCTCAAGGCCTCCATGGAGAGAGGTGATGTGAGCGCGTGCCAGTACACCTTCCACGGGTCGAAGGGTTCTTCAATGTAAAGCAGGGTGTACCAGTTGATGACCTTGCCGACTTCCTCCAGCAATTTCTCCATGTCTTTGGTCAACCGGATTTCGGGAGAAATGAACTGGAGCAGTTCGAGCTCGGCCATGCGTTGGATGGCCTTTATGGGGCTTTCCTCTCTCAGCACAAGTTTCAGTTCAAGGAAAAGGCGCCTGCCGGATAGATCTTTGAAGACGTTGATTCTCACGGCATTTTTGATCAGAGCCAGGGTGAGCCTGCCTATCCGGAAGCCGAATCTCTGCTCAAAACGAACAGCGCGGAGCACACGGGAGGGGTCCTCTACAAAACTCAGGTTATGCAGGACTCTCAGCACCTTGTCTTTGATGTCTTTTTGGGCGCCAAAGTAATCGATGAGCGTGCCAAAGTGTCTCTTGTTCAGTTTAATGGCAAGGGTGTTTATGGTGAAATCCCTCCTGTAGAGATCCATCTTCAAGGAGCTTGTCTCCACGATCGGGGGCGCTCCCGGAGCCTCGTAGTACTCGATGCGGGCCGTTGCCACATCCACCTTGAAGTCATCGGGAAAGATGAGCACCGCGGTGCCGAACTTCTGGTGACTCCTCACTCTGGCCTTATAGTGGCGGGCGAACTCATTGGCGAACAAAATTCCATCCCCTTCAATGACAATGTCTATATCCAGGTTCTCCCGTCTCAACAGGACATCGCGGACGAGCCCGCCCACGAGGTAGGCGTTGTAGCCCAGCATATCGGCGACCCGGCCGAACTGCCTCAACCGGGTCAGGACCTTTTGGGGGAGGCGCTCCTTCAGGATCATCGCCATATTCTTCTTCCGGAGCGGTGGCGGAGTATCCTTGGATTCATAGAATGACTGGGGGCTGAGCGAACCGCCGACGAGGATGTTGAGAAGGTCGGTCCGTGTGATCACGCCCAAGACTTTTCCACCCTCCAAAACAGGCAGGATTCTAAGCTTGCTGTGCACAATGAGTTCCTGGACCTCCTTGAGGGTGGCTTCGGCCCGGACTGTCGTACAGTTGATATTCATGTAGTCGCTTACGGTGATGTCCTGGAGCCCGAAGAACGCCGCCTTTTCCGCCACCTGCCGGGTGATGTAGCCCAACAGCCGGTCGTCCTCCATCACCAGCAGGACGTTGATGTTGTATCGGGTCATGAGATCCGCGGCCTTGCGAACCGTTTCGTTTTCTGAAACATGGATTACAGGGTAGGACATCATGTCCCGTGCGGTGGTAGTGGGTTGAATCAAGCTGCCGATGATCCCGTTCAAGGAACGCTCAACCTGCGCAAGCGTGTTGTTCTTGATGGTGGCGGAGGCCGCTTGTGGATGGCCTCCGCCACCCAAGGCCACCGCAATATCGCCCACATTGACGTCTTCGATTCGGCTTCGAGCGACCAGGTAAACCCGGTCCTCCATCTGGGCCAGGGCAAAGACCACGTTCAGATTCTCCATGTCCATAAACTTGTGAACAAGAACGGCAAAATCTCCAATGTATTCATCGCGAATCACCTTGGTAAACACCATCTCAATGCCGTTTACTACGCGGGTTGTGGCCGCACGGGTAAGGTCATTGAGGAGCCACACCTGCTCCGCGGTCAATTCCCGGGTAAGCATGTCGGAAATGAGGTTGTGATCCACGCCTTTTTTGGAAAGCCACGCCGCCGCTGCATAATCCTCCGCCGTGGTTGAGGAAAAAGTGAATGAACCGGTGTCCTCGTGGATTCCCAAACACATGATGGTGGCCTCGTCCGGAGTAACGGACAGGCCCTTTTCCTTTATCATTTCGGTGAGGAGGGAGGTGTTTGCGCCCACCTTCCGAACCACTTCTACGTCTCCATGAACGTCGTCCTCTGAGTCGGGATGGTGATCGTAAATGTGTACTTCAACACCCTCCTTTCCAATCAGATCAGAGAACTTGCCTATGCGGCTTCGTTGCCTGGTGTCCACCAAAATGAGCCTTTCAATCCGGTTGAGATCGACATGCTTCATTTTGGTGAAATTGAGAAGATACGAGGCGGAATGAAGAAAGAAATTCCGGAGGTTTTTTTCCTGGGCCCCGGGGAACACGACGGCCGCCTCCGGGTAGAATTTCCTGGCGGCGATCATAGAGGCCAGGGCGTCAAAGTCGGCGTTCACATGGGTAGTGATGACCTCCCGAGGATGCCCGCCTGCACGTTCCCTCTTACGAGATCCCGGGTCGTTTTCCTGTTTGCCCACCATTGTCCCAATATACCATTTTAGGAGGGGGTTTGTAACTTTTGGCACACGGAGCCGGGAGCGGATCGTCGCTATTTCCTAAGAGAGACCCATAGACTCGGATGCACGGGGCTAGGCGCGGAAAAGAAAAGGCCGGGCAACCTGTGTGCACCGGCTGGATGATGGATTTAATGGCGGTCTTTCGGGGTTCTTCTACAGGCCTTTCAGCCTCTCTTCGCTTTCCTGCCTCTTCTTGCATTCAATGCAAAGAGTGGTGACCGGACGGGCTTGCAGCCTTTCCTCTGAGATATCTTCGCCGCATTCCTCGCAAATGCCGAAGGTGCCGTTTTCCAGCCTCTCCAGGGCTTCCCGGATCTTTCCAATAAGTTTTCTCTCCCGGTCGCGGATGCGAAGCTCAAAATTTCTCTCCGATTCCATAGATGCGCGGTCCGTGGGATCAGGGAAATTCTGCTTCTGATCCGTCATTTCAAGCACCGTCCTGTTTGCCTCCTCCAAAAGCTCGTCCAGTCTCTGAGAGAGAAAATTCCTGAAGTACTCTTTTTTTTCAGTGGTCAGCATGGCCTCTCTGTATCTCTCCTCTGACAAAAATAAGTGTAAATTATTATCATCTCCTGCTTGCGTTGTAAAGAAATAACGGTGTATCCGCTCAAGGTGAGACTACTTTTTCATCTTGCTCCAGAGGTGTTTCCCCTTTTTCCTCTTCTCAGGGGTGCGTCCGCCCTCAGTCTTGGCGAATGCCTCCAGCAACTCGCGCTGCTCCTGGGTCAGTTTCTTGGGAATGACAACATCCAGTCTCACGTAGAGGTTCCCCCTGCTGCGGCGGTTCCGGAGGCTGGGCATACCCTTCTCCGGGATTTGAAGGATATCGTGCGGCTGGCTTCCCGGAGGAATCTCCAACTCGTACTCGCTCTCATCTCCGATCGTGGGGATGTTCACCGCGCCTCCGAGCGCGGCCTGAACAAAGGACAAGGGTATTCGACAGGCCAGGTCTTCCCCGTCCCTGGTGAAAAAGTCGTGTTCCTTGACCCGGATCACCACAAAGAGATCGCCCGGCGGGCCGCCGTTTTCTCCGGCCATGCCTTCGCCTCGCAGCCTCAGCTGAGACCCCGTGTCCACTCCCGGGGGGATCTTTACGTTGATTGTCCTCTGGATCCTTTCTTTTCCCCCGCCCTTACACGTCTTACAGGGGTCGGTTATTATCTCGCCTTGTCCGTGACATGCAGGACATGTAGTGCGAATCTGAAAGAAGCCCTGAGACCGAATGACCTGGCCTCTTCCTTGGCATGTCGAGCACGGCTGGGGAGAACTTCCCGGACGCATGCCCGAGCCACCGCATGTGCTGCAGGCCTCCAGCTTGTCGAATACGACCTCGGCATCTTTTCCGTAAAAGGCCTCCTCGAGCGTCAGCTCAAGGTCATACCGGAGGCTCTGGCCCTGCCTGCGTCGGGAGGCGGAACCTCTGCGCCCGGTCCCGAATCCAAAAAGGTCCCCGAAGATGTCGCCGAAATTGGAAAAAATATCTTCGAACCCGCTGAATCCTGTAAAACCTCTTCCCTCAAGGCCGGCGTGTCCGAACTGGTCATAAATCTGCCGTTTTTCCGGGTCCCGCAGGGCCTCGTAGGCCTCCGCGGCCTCTTTGAAGTTCTCTTCTGCTTGGCTGTCGCCCGGGTTTCGATCGGGATGGTATTTCAGGGCAAGCGTTCGATAGGCTTTCTTGATTTCGACTTCCCCTGCATCACGTTCTACGCCCAGGACCTCGTAATAATCACGTTTGGCCATGGTTATTGCTCTTTGACGGCTTGATCGTCCGGCGTGGTCGATGTTCCGGCATCAAGAGGTTCGTCAGTATCAAGCGTTTTGCCTTCTTCTCCTTTTTTTGTCTCCTCCGGCTGCGTGTCTTCCTCCTCGGACGGGGGTGCTTCGATCGCCGCCGGTTCCAAGTTCTTGCTGTCAACGATATCAGGCTCTTCAAGACTCGAAACGTCCTCGGGGTAGACATGGCCCGCTGCGATTTCTCTCAGAGCGGTCACGATATCCTTGTTCTTGCAGAGGTAAAGGGGCTCCGATCCCTTTCTGAGCTGGCGAACACGCTTTGCAGCAAGATGAATGAGGGCGAATCGATTGCCCACTTTCTCCAAACAATCCTCGACCGTGATTCGTGCCATTGTTTTCTCCTGTCCGATCGGCTAAAATCCCTGAGTTACGCAGCATTTCGTTGCCGAGAAGAGGGATTCGAGGCCATAACAAATGAAATAAACTTTACTCTATAACACCGATCGTGTTATATGTAAACCCGATTTTTCCTTTCTGTCGTCCTTTGTTTCGGCCCATCCATATATAAGCGTGGGGAGCGGGCAAGCTTTGAACTTGGGAACGGGTTTTTTAGGAAAAACTCGGGGTTCCGGGGCCTGCCCAAGTGCAAAACGGGGACCTGCGCGACGAAGCCGCCGCATCGGAGCGCAAAGAAATCAGGACGAATTGAGGCGGCAATCGCCCCGAAAACGCGTTTTCGGATGCAATGTCGCCGCGAGGAATTCACGTCTTTCGGCCGGCAAGCTTCCTCCAGGCCGGCGGTCCGGTTCCCCGGGAAGAGAAGGGCTGCATAGAAGCGGGTGTTGAGGGGTATGCTGGCCAAGGTCATGAGCAGCGCCGTCATCGGGATTGAAGCCTACGTGGTTGAGGTGGAAGTGGACATCTCTCATGGATTGCCTTCCTATGCCACCGTCGGCTTGCCCGAAGGCGCCGTTCGGGAAAGCAAGGAAAGGGTCAAGGCCGCAATCAACAACTCAGGGTATGATTTTCCCTCGGACCGCATTACGGTGAACCTCGCCCCGGCCGACATCAAAAAAGAAGGTTCGGCTTTCGATCTTCCCATGGCTCTCGGAATTCTGGCCGCGTCCGGGCTTGTAGAAAGAAACGGCCTTTCCTCGCACCTGTTCGTAGGGGAGTTGTCCCTGGACGGCTTGCTCAGGCCGGTGAAGGGCATTCTTCCCATGGCCATTGCCGCCAGAAACCTGGGCTACGAGGGCATCTATCTCCCGGGCGAGAATGCGGCAGAGGCCGGTGTAGTAGACGGGATCGGGGTCTATCCAGCAGGTACGCTTGCGGAGGTGGTGGAGGCGCTCAGGGGAACCGATATGATCGCGCCTTTCACGGTGAAGGCCGAAGAACTCTTTCAACCTCCCGAATCCCGCGTTGACTTCAAAGAAGTACGTGGTCAGGAGATGGCAAAGAGGGCGCTGGAAGTAGCCGCATCCGGAGGTCACAATCTCATCATGATCGGCCCGCCGGGATCGGGAAAGACCATGCTTGCAAGACGCCTTCCCACGATCCTTCCGCCCCTCAGCCTTGAAGAATCGCTCGAAACATCAAAAATTTACAGCGTGGTGGGATTGATGCCCGAGAGCTCCGGGCTTGTGAGCGCACGTCCTTTCAGGGCGCCTCACCACACCATTTCCGATGCCGGCTTGATCGGCGGCGGACAGAATCCCAAGCCGGGGGAGGTGAGCATTGCCCACAACGGGGTCCTCTTCCTCGATGAATTTCCGGAATTCAAAAAGCATGTACTTGAAGTGTTGAGGCAGCCGATGGAAGACGGCTCCGTAACCATCTCGCGCGCGAACTCCACGGTCACCTATCCGGCCGACTTTATGCTGGTGGCGGCCATGAACCCTTGCCCGTGCGGTTTCCTGGGCGATTCCAAGCGGGAATGCACGTGTTCTTCCCCCCAGGTGGAACGGTACCGCGCCAGGGTGTCCGGACCGCTCATGGACCGAATCGACGTCCACCTGGAGGTGCCCGCCGTTCCATACCGTGATCTGTCGGCCGGCGAAGAAAATGCCGCTTCTTCCGCCGATATGCTCCGGAAAGTCACCCGGGCCAGGGAAATCCAGGCCGAGCGTTTCCTCGACACCGAGACCCACGTCAACGCGGGTATGGACACCCGTCAAATCGAACGATTCTGCACAATCGATCGGGATTCCCATGCGCTGCTTGAAGCGG
>CAYVUX010000087.1:0-1443 GCA_964455075.1 uncultured Desulfobacteraceae bacterium
GCGTCAAGGTGGTGGGCTCTGTACCCAAACTGAAGGACAATCCTTTTCCGGAGAGGCACATGGGGCTGGTTCCGTATCATGAGAGGGAGCATTCCGAGAGAGCCGTATCATGGGCCAAAGCCGTGGTGAAGGAATACATTGAAACGGAGGAGATCGGGACGATCGCCCGGAGGGCGCCGGACCTTGGGAAGGAGGACCATAGCAAAGCGGTTCGGAGAAAGGAGGCGGCAAAGATCGACGCGCCGGGGGTCCGGATCGGATTCGTCCGTGACAAATCCTTCTGGTTCTACTATCCCGAGAACCTGGAGCAGTTGTTGGACATGGGGGCGGAGCTGGTGGAGATGGATGCCCTGCGGGATGCGGAACTGCGTGCCGTAGATGCCCTGTACATCGGGGGAGGGTTCCCGGAGACCCAGGCCGCGGCTCTGGCCGCAAACGAATCCTTCCGGATTGCACTCAAGGAGGCTATTGAAGAGGGGCTGCCTGTTTACGCCGAATGCGGGGGGTTCATGTATCTTGGCGAAAGCCTGATGCTGGATGGAGAGAAGTACCCCATGGTGGGGGCCTTGCCCGTTCGTTTTGTTCTGCACGATAAGCCCCAGGGCCATGGATACACCATCCTGAAGGCCGTTCAGGATTCCCCCTATTACACGCGGGGAGACACGATTCGGGGCCACGAATTCCATTATTCGGAGCCTATTATTACAAGGGAGGAGGGGACCTCCATGGTCTTCCGAGTGGTTCGCGGTCACGGTCTGGACGGCCGCCGGGACGGAATGGTGCGGAAAAACCTCTTGGCCACCTACACCCACGTGCATGCCGGGGGGAGGTCTTCCTGGGCCCGAAGCCTTTTCGCAGCGGCGCTTGCAAACAGGGATAGAGGGTTTGGGGAAAAAAAATGAAAAGAAGATTGACATGGGAAAAAGCCGGGAATATAATTGCAAACTTAAAATGCGTTTTGCTCTCATTGCGGGGAGACACTTTTACGGGCAAGGCATTCTAAAGAAGGAGGTCATTGTTTATGCCAACGGTAGAATTTGAAGGACAGAATTTCAATGTCGATGAAGACGGGTTCATCGACGACTTCAACAACTGGAATGAGACATGGGTTAAGTACGTAAAGTCCACGGAGGGGATCGAGGAACTGACCGACGAGCACTGGAAGGTCATCAGCGTGCTTCAGGAGTATTACAAGAAAAACGGGATCGCCCCCATGGTGCGAATTCTTTCCAAGGTGACGGGCTACAAGCTGAAATATATCTATGAGCTGTTTCCATCGGGCCCGGGAAAAGGGGCCTGCAAAATGGCGGGACTCCCGAAGCCGACCGGCTGCGTTTAATTACACAAGCAGAAGATTTCTATTCCACCCGCTTTTCCGGGAAGAAGCACAAAAGGCACCATGGGGCCTTTTGTGCTTCTTTCACGTGGGTGTGGGCACTTCCC
>CAYVUX010000087.1:1453-10080 GCA_964455075.1 uncultured Desulfobacteraceae bacterium
GCACCCAGCTATACTCACCTTTCCAGCAAATCTCCATAAAGCTCCGGCCTTCTGAAAGGAATGAAATACTTCATCCTGTGATGCCGTACTTCTTTCAGCACGGCTGTGTCGAGTTCCCCGTAAAGGATGCATTCCTCCTCCCCCACGTACCGGTTCACCGGGCGCCCGTCCGGACCCATGATTATGGCCACCCCCGGAAATTGAAGCCCCTCGCGGGCCTTGCCCACCTGGTTGGAGACCACAACGAACAGGCCGTTGTCAAAAGCCCGTGCAGGGAGGTGCCGCATCCAGCTCCGGAATTTTCCCTCGGGATCATCGCCCGGAGAGGCGTGGGGCACAAAGAGAACTTCGGCACCAGCGAGCGCGGCCAGCGTGGCGAGTTCCGGAAAGTGCGCTTCATAGCAGAGCAAGACTCCAAACACGGTAGAGCCCCATGAAAAAACGCGGATTTCCTCCCCGGCCCTGTACGCTGTTTTTTCCGGAGGGGACAAATGGGTTTTGCGGTGGATCCCCAAAAGGCCCCCCGGTCCGGCCACGGCCTGGGAAATGAAAGGGAGCCCGGCATCCGAAGGCTCAACAAGTCCGGCGATCAAGACCACATCGGCTTCCTGGGCTATGGAGACGATTCTTTGAAGGACCTCCCGATGGTCGCCTCGCCTGTAGGCCTCCTCCGGGCGCTGGAGCATGTACCCGGTCACGGAAAGCTCGGGGAAGCTCACCATGGCCGCCCCTTTGGCGGAGGCCTCCAGGGTGAATTGCCGTATCCGCTCCAGGTTTCTTTCCACGTTGCCCGGCTCGGCATGCATACATACTGCTGCGAGTTTTTTGTTTTCCATGGAGATCCCCTTACGCCTTTCCCGTAGGACGGGAAAAGGATCGTTTCCGTGAATTGCCCCGCCCTCAGACCGGGCCGGGTTTGAGGGGGCTTTCGGCGACGGCCTCGACCTTGGCCGTCAGCAGATCCCCCACTTGGTCGGTTCGACAGCCCATTTTCCCTGCCTCCATGCTCTTCAGGTCATCCTTCGCCACCTGCTCGACGGCGCGGAGGAGCACGGCGGCGGCGTCGGTTTCACCCAGAAATTGGAGCATCATCTGCGCTGCGGCGACCGCCGCCAGAGGATTGATGACGTTTCTCCCGGTGTATTTGGGCGCCGACCCTCCAATGGGCTCGAACATGGCTGTGCCTTCCGGGTTGATGTTGCCTCCGGCCGCGACGCCCAGGCCGCCCTGGATTGCGGCCGCTACGTCCGTAATGATGTCGCCGAACATGTTGCCCGTGACGATTACGTCGTATCGCTCGGGGTTCTTGATCATCCACATGCAAAGCGCATCCACGTGCTGATAGTCGGTGGACACATCCGGATACGCCTCTCCGACCTGCTGGAACACCCTGTTCCAGAGGCCGGATTCATAGAGCAGCACGTTCGTTTTGGCACATAAGGTCAACTTTTTCCCGCGATTTCTTTGGCGGCAGTAGTCGAAGGCATACCGGATGCATCGTTCCACCCCTTTCCGCGTGTTGATGGACTCCTGGACAGCCACTTCGTCAGGCCCTCCCTTCCTGAAGAATCCGCCTGCGCCCGCGTAGAGCCCCTCCGTGTTTTCTCGGACCACGACGAAATCGATGTCCCCCGGTGCCTTGTCCCTGAGGGGCGTCCATACACCGGGCAAGAGGGTGACCGGCCTTACGTTCACATAGAGGTCCAGGTCGAATCGCAGACGAAGCAGGATCTCCCTCTCCAGAATCCCCGGTTCAACCTCCGGATGGCCGATGGCGCCCAGGTAAATGGCGTCGGTGGAGCCGAGTTCGTCGAGCACAGGAGGGTCGAGGAGCACCCGGTCCCGAAGATAACGCTCTCCGCCCATGTCGAACTCCTTGAAACGAAAAGACAGGCCGCAGTGTCTTTCCACGGCCCGGAGGACCTTGAGACCCTCTCGGATCACCTCCGGGCCTGTGCCGTCGCCCGGAATGACCCCGATCGTGTAGGATTTGCTCATTTGTTCTCCCTTCGCGAGCCGGCTTGCTGCCGGTCTCTCTCCCCGAACCTCCCGGCCTTCACGCAGTTGACCAGTCCGCCTGCCTCCACGAGGTCCCTCATGAAGGCCGGTATCGGTGTGCTCCGATAAACGCCGTCTCCCTTTTCGCAGGCGATTTCTCCGGTGAGGAGGTCCACCTCGATCCGGTCGCCTTCGCAGAGGGCGTCCGCAGCCTCGGGGCATTCCAGAAGAGGCAGCCCGATGTTGAATGCATTTCTATAGAATATCCTTGCAAAACTCTTGGCTATCACGGCCCGTATTCCGCAGGCCTTGATGGCCAGAGGTGCGTGCTCCCGGCTTGACCCGCACCCGAAATTTTCCCCGGCCACGAGGACATCGCCCTCGGTGACCATGCGGGCGAAACCGGGCTTGACATCGGCAAAGCAATTCCGAGCCAGTATATTTTCATCCGACACATTCAGATACCTGGCCGGAATAATAAGATCCGTGTCCACATGATCGCCGAAGCGCCATATTGTGCCTTCAATTTTCATATTCCAGCAACTCCTGGAACCATCGTACCCCGGCCCGGCCTGTTTTTCTACAGCTCGTCGGGTGAACCCAGCCTTCCGAGAACGGCGGAGGCGGCCGCAACAGCCGGTCCCGAAAGGTAGACATGGCTCCCGGCGTGGCCCATGCGGCCCAAAAAGTTCCGGTTGGTGGTGGATACGGCCCGCTCCCCTTTGGCGAGGATTCCCATGTGGCCGCCGAGGCAGGGACCGCAGCACGGGGGGCCGATCACGGCCCCCGCATCCAGGAGAACCTCCACGATTCCCTCTTGGACCGCCTGCTTGTAAACGGCGGGGGTTCCGGGGATGACGATGAGCCGTAGTCCTTTGGCAGCGGATCGGCCTTCGAGGATTTCTTTGGCCGTCCTCAGATCCTCGATCCGGCCGTTCGTGCAGGAGCCGATGAAAACCTGGTCCAGCCTTACGGGCTCCGCATCCGAGATGCCGAAGACGTTGTCCGGAGAGTGGGGAAGGGCCACCTGAGGCTCGATATCCTCCAAATCAAACGGAAAAACCTGTTCGAAATCGGCGTCCGGGTCGCTTGTGAAAAGGGTTCCGGTCCGCCCTGTTCGTCCCTCAAGGTAATGTTTGGCGACTTCATCGGGCTCAAAGATTCCGTTTTTCGCCCCCGCTTCCACCGCCATGTTGGCCATGGTAAAGCGATGGTCCATAGAGAAACCCCGGACCGCCTCTCCGGAAAACTCCAGCGCCTTGTAAACCGCGCCTGCGACCCCCAGCTTTCCGATGGCAAAGAGGATGAGATCCTTGCCTCCCACCCACCTGCGGCAACTCCCTCGGTATATCAGATTGATGGTTTCAGGGACCTTGAGCCAGGTTCTCCCCGTGGCCATGATCACGCCGAGATCCGTACTGCCCACCCCTGCTGAAAACGCGCCCAGCGCCCCGTATGTACACGTATGGCTGTCCGCGCCGATGACCAGATCCCCGGGGCATACCAGCCCCTTTTCCGGGACGAGTACGTGTTCGATGCCGGATTCGCCGAGCTCGAAATAATGACGGATCCGGTGGCGGCGGGCAAAGTCCCTCATGATTTTCGCCTGCTCGGCCGAGCGAATGTCTTTGTTGGGCACGAAATGGTCCGGGATCAGGGCGATCCCGTCGGGGTCAAATACCTGCTCCGCCCCGAGCTCCTCGAAAACGCCGATGGCGATCGGGGCGGTGATGTCGTTGGCCAGCGCCAGGTCCACCGAGACTTCCACGAAATCCCCGGCACTTACCGAAGGGCTTCCCGCGTGAGCGGCGATGATTTTTTCCGTAATGGTCATGCTCATGGCTTTTCTCCGGGCTCGCGTCAACTGCAACAGGTTCAACCGGCTCCCGCGTACGGAAATTCCAAAGTCAAGGGGAACGCCGGTCGCGAGATCCCGCTTCAGCAGGGGGACGGGTGTTTCCCGACATCTTCCTAAAGGGCGCTTTGATCCTTTGCCAGTGAAGGATTCCTCTTCATGTACTCCAGGCGATTGAGCCCGTTGATGTAGGCCCTTGCGCTGGCCGTGATAATGTCGGAATCCGCGCCGCGTCCCAGGGCCAGGAGTCCGTTTTCCTGGAGCCGAACGGTGACCTCCCCCTGTGCGTCCATCCCCCCGCTGACGGCATTGACCGAGAAGCGAAGGAGCCTCGACCGGCTTCCGGTCATCTTGGCAATGGTGTTGAATGTGGCGTCAATGGGCCCTACGCCGAAACCGGCGCCCTGAGCTTCCTCTCCGTGGATCTTCAGCTTGACCGTTGCGGTGGGGACGGCCACTGTTCCGCTGACCACATTCAAATAGGCCAGTTCGTAGATGTCCGGCAGCCGCAGGATCTCTTCGGCCACGAGGACTTCGATGTCCTCGTCCAGAATCTCCTTGCGTTTGTCTGCAAGCTCCTTGAACTTCTTGAACAATCCGTCGGCCTCCTCGGCTTTGAGGTCATAGCCGAGCTCTTCGAGCTTCTTCTTGAAGGCGTGGCGCCCGGAGTGTTTTCCCAGCACCAGCCGATTCCTGGCAAGACCTACGGTTTCCGCTTCCATGATCTCGTAGGTCATGGGGTTCTTGAGCACGCCGTCCTGGTGAATTCCCGCCTCGTGGGCGAAAGCATTGGCCCCGACCACGGCCTTGTTGGGCTGAATGACGATACCGGTGACCAGACTCACAAGCCGGCTCGTGGGGTGGATTTCCCGGGTGTTCACGCCGGCAGCCAATTTCAGGTGGTCTTTGCGTGTGTACAGGCCCATAACCAACTCTTCGAGGGATGTGTTTCCGGCCCTCTCGCCGATCCCGTTGATGGTCACCTCGGCCTGGCGCGCGCCCGCCTGTATCCCGGCGAGCGTGTTGGCCGTGGCAAGACCAAGATCGTTGTGGCAGTGGACGCTGATCACAGCCTTGTGGATGTTGGGTGTGTGCTCCCGGATGTAGGAAACCACCCGGCGGAATTCATCCGGCATGGCGTATCCCACCGTATCGGGAAGATTCACGGTGGTGGCCCCCGCGTCGATCACGGCTTCGAACACCCGGCAGAGGTAGTCCCAGTCGCTTCGGGAGCCGTCCTCGGCGGAGAACTCCACGTCGTCGGTAAAGTTCTTGGCATACCGGACGGAGTCCACGGCCCGCTCAACAACGTCATCCCGGGTCAAGTTCAGTTTGTGCTCCAGGTGAATGTCCGAAGTTGCGATAAACGTATGAATCCTGGGCCGGGCGGCATGTTTTATGGCCTCCCAGGCGCAGAGGATGTCTTCCTTTGACGCCCGGGCCAGTGCCGCGATGAGCCGCACCGCGTCAAAATCGCCCGTGGATGCCGCGGGAAAGCCCGCTTCGATCACGTCTACGCCGAGCTTCTCCAACTGCTTGGCGAGCCTCAGCTTTTCCGCGGCGTTCATGCTCGATCCCGGGGATTGCTCTCCATCTCTCAGTGTTGTATCGAAAATAATCACGTTTTCCATGGCAGGATCGCCTCCTTGGTGTCGTCTGGGTAAGCCCTTTCGGACGCGGGAGTTCGTCCTTCCCGGGCGTCTTCCCTGTGTCCGCGTCTCTTGCTCAAGGACGCCGTCCTGCGAGGACCCCCCGCAGATTCCGGCGGTGCCGGGAGTCTGCGAAGGCTTCCTCCTCTTTTTCTCTTCTGTGTTTTACGTTCATCATGGATTGGATACCGCCTGCATTCCCTTTCGATAGGGATCGGTCTCTTCGCTTTCCTTGAATCCTCCCGGCCCCCCATGACCGAACGGGAACCAAAAGGCCGGGTTCCTGCGGAACCTATCGCCCTTCCCGGTGGAGACTCTCCGCATCCAGCGTCTGCTTCTCGGTGCGTTCGAGCTCCTTGGACAGCTTGTACTGCACGCTGTCCACCAGGGCCTGCCAACTCGCCTCGATAATGTTCTCCGACACTCCGATGGTGGACCAGATTTCGCGGAGGTCCCGGGTGTCGATCTGCACGCGCACCCTGGCCGCCGTCCCCTCGCTTCCGTCTATCACCCGTACCTTGAAGTCCACCAGCCCCATCTCTTCGATGCTCGGGAAGAACTTGTTCAGGGCCTTTCGAAGGGCGTTGTCCAGAGCGCTTACCGGGCCGTCTCCCTCCGCCGCGGTGATTTCCTCGTCGTCTCCCACGGAGATCTTGATGGTGGCGTGGGAGGTGCTGGGCCCCGACTGGTCTTTCTCGGTGGTGACCCGGAATGATTCCAGGATGAAAGGCTCGCGAAATTGGCCGGTCACCTTTTTCATGAGAAGCTCCAGGGACCCCTCCGCCACGTCGAACTGGTAGCCCTGGTCTTCCAGCTTCTTGATCTCCGTCACGATTTTTTCGCTGTTAAACCCGTTTCCCCCCAGCTTGATTTCCATTTCCCGGGCCTTGTAGTCAATGTTGCTCTTTCCGGCCAGGTCGGAAACCAGCACCCGCCTCCGGTTTCCCACCGTACGGGGGTCCAGGTGCTCATAGGCCGCGGGGTCCTTTTGAATGGCGCTCACGTGGACCCCGCCCTTGTGCGCAAAGGCGCTCTTCCCCACAAACGGCCTCTGGCTCAGCGGCGGCACGTTGGCCACTTCGCTCACGAATCGCGAAATCTCCGTGAGCTGTGCGAGCTTCTCCGGAGCTACGCAGGTATAGCCCATCTTCAATTGCAGGTTGGCGATGACCGAGATGAGGTCGGCGTTGCCGCAGCGCTCTCCATAGCCGTTCACGGTTCCCTGAACCATGGCGGCCCCGCACCGGACCGCGGCCAGGGAATTGGCCAGGGCCAGGCCGCAGTCGTCGTGGGCGTGAATGCCCACAGGTATCGAAATGGCGGGAACGACCCGTTCCATGATCCGTATGACCTCATCCGGCATGCTCCCCCCGTTGGTGTCGCAGAGCACCACCGCTTCCACGTTCTCGGCTACAGCCGCCCGAACGGTCTCAAGGGCGTAGTCGGGATTCCCCTTGTATCCGTCGAAGAAATGCTCGGCATCGTAGATGACCTTCCGCCCCCGGCTCTTGAGGAACGCCACGGTATCCCGGATGATGGCCATGTTTTCTTCCAGGCCGATGCCCAGGATCTTGGTGGCGTGAAGGTCCCAGCTCTTGCCGAAAACCGTCACGGTATCCAGACCGGTCTCAAGGAGAGCCGCGAGGTTCTCGTCCTCCTCCGGGGTGGTCCGCGCGCGCCGCGTGCTGCCGAAGGCCGTGAGGGTAGCGTGGACAAGCGGCGTTTGCCGGATCGAATCAAAGAATCGGGCGTCCTTGGGGTTTGACCCCGGCCATCCTCCTTCTATGTAGTGGATGCCGAAGTCGTCCAGTTTGTGCGCAATCCGAAGCTTGTCTTCCGCCGAGAGGGTTACCTGCTCACCCTGGGTGCCGTCCCTCAGGGTGGTATCGTAAAGAATAATGTGCCGTTTCATGGATGCCTCCGGATCCGGAACAAAAAAATCCGTTATCAGGGGCCTGATAACGGATTTTCTTGGTTCTATGGGATCAATGGACTATCGCATTATCAGGCCCGGAGAGGTTTCCCTCGCAAGCAAAAGCGGGAGCAACAGAGACAGATCTATCCCTGCTGCGATGATAATGCCGATAATGCTTGTTGAATGAAGCGTGTACGTATTCATACCGGAACCTGATTGCGTCTCGATAATCTAGGATCTTTCAATTGCCAATGTCAAGACAAATTTTCCTAACGCCCGTCCACCTGCCATTTTCGGCCCTGAGATTCCGGTAGAGACTGGAGGTTGGGGCCGACAAAGAAGCGCAGTGGGCAGTGGGATCGAGAGGGGACCTCCTTCTAGAAGATTTCCGGCCCGGCCGCGGCTCCGCCGCCGAACTCCTCCATGGCCTCGGCGGCCACCTCGAGCCCGGACCTCAGGTATATCCTCTTGATTCCCGGCACCGCGTAGGCATAAAAGAGCACGTTCTGCGTTTCCTCGGTGACGCGGGTCTTCTCGTCGGCCCCCTGGCAGAGAACGCACACGATTTCTTTCTCGTCCCGGAGCACGATTTCTTCCGCCCGGGTGGCCATCTCCCGGTCGCCCATGCCCCGGCAGACCTCCCCCTCGTCGGCCAGATCCAGGGTGAGGGCCCCGTCAAAGCGGTCGAAGTCCGTCACGGCAACCAGAATTCCTGCGCACATCTCGGCCATGAAGTGGGCGTCCACCATGAGATTGTAGCGAGGAAATCCGCTGTGAACGGTCCGCTTGAGGTGCTGCGGCAGAGGGCAGGGATGCCCGAATGAGGAGAAGAACCGCTCATAGATCTCGATCCGTTCGGTGATTTCGGCCAGGGTTTCACGCCTGCGCATCTTGCGGAGAAGCTTCCGCTTGTACTGGTCGAACCCGGGAGGGTTCTCCGGGTTCGTGCAGCCGCGGATCAGGGTTAGCCCGAATGCCACGTCGGGATAGCGTGCCCGGTAGCGGTCGGACTTCGAGAAAGAAGGGATTCCCGGGGGGTTCTTTTCCATATTCATACCTCCAATTTCTCCATACCAAAGGACTCCGAGGAAAGACAAGTGTGAATTCCGCTGTTTGACAAAGAGTGCCGATTGATGTAGGCCCCATACAGTGAAACAAAACGACCCTGTCCGGTTGTCAACCCGCAGGGAATCAGGAGTCCGCCTTTGAA
>CAYVUX010000088.1:0-10008 GCA_964455075.1 uncultured Desulfobacteraceae bacterium
TGAGGTCGGGCTTATCCTTGTCAAAGGAGCTGTGCCGGGCAATAATAACAGTTTCCTGGAGATTAGAAAGCACTGAATCACGGCGGGCCGGGGAGCGCTTCTAAACTTCCGCCGTCCCGGCGCTTACCCCGCCCGGAAGAAGGCGGGGGAGTCGGGAACCATTTATGAATGGAAATTTGTGGGACACAGAGGCATATGATGAGTCTGGTGGATGTGTATAATCTGAAAAAAGAGAAAGTGGATGAGCTGGAACTGAACGATGCCGTATTCGATGTTCCTGTGAAGCAGCACGTGATTCACCAGATCGTTGTTCAGCAACTTGCCGGTCGTAGATCCGGGACCGCTTCGACAAAGACAAGAGCACAGGTGAATGCATCGGGCGCCAAGCTCTGGAGGCAGAAGGGAACCGGACGAGCGCGGGTCGGTTCTGCAGCGGCCAATAAGAGAAGGGGAGGGGGCGGCGCATTCGGCCCGGAGCCCAGAAGTTATGCCTTCCGGGTTTCAAAGAAGCTGAAAAAAGTCGCTTTGAGGATGGCTCTCTCGGACAAAGCGCAGAACAATCGGATATGCGTAGTGGAAGAATTCAATCTCCCGGACCACAAGACGAAAAATTTCATGGGAGTGATAGGGAATTTTGAAGTGGGAAAAACGCTGATTGTAACCGACGGGAAAAAGGAAAATCTTGAAAAGTCTTCCAGGAACGTTCCGTGGGTGAAGGTGATGAGATATGGAGGGCTCAATGTATACGACCTCCTGAGCCACGATCATCTACTTCTGGAGAAATCCGCGGTCGAGCGAATACAGGAGGCGTTGGTTTCATAGTGGATATCTACAAAGTAATTAAGGAGCCCCACATTACAGAAAAGGCCAATGTTCAAAAGGAAGGCTTCAACCAGGTTTCATTCAAGGTCCACAAAGCGGCTAATAAGATTGAAATCAGGAACGCCGTGGAGACCCTTTTCAAAGCGAAGGTCCTTGATGTTCGCGTCATGAGCGTGCGGGGGAAGACTCGCAGGATGGGGCGAAATATTGGGAAGAGGGCGGATTGGAAGAAGGCGATTGTCACCTTGGAACCCGGAAAGGAAATTGAGTTCTTCCAGGGCATGTAAAATCCTCGTTGCTGCCATGCTGAAGACCGCACGAACTGCGCGAGCAAGTGGAGTAGAGAATGACCATCAAGAGCAATAAGCCGACTTCACCCGGAAGAAGATTCAATACGGGTTTGACTTTCGAAGAGATCACACGAGAGACGCCTGAAAAGAGCCTCCTGAGGCCCCTGAAGAAGACAGGTGGAAGAAACTCCTTGGGCCGAATGACCATGAGGAGAAGAGGGGGGGGGCATAAGCGGCTTTACCGGGCCATTGATTTCAAAAGAGACAAGGAGAGGATTCCCGCTCGGGTGGCCTCAATAGAGTACGATCCCAATCGTTCGGCCAATATTGCTCTTCTCCATTATGAGGACGGAGAAAAGCGCTATATTCTCGCCCCGCGCCATCTTAAAGTCGGCGACAAACTCACCTCGGGCCCCGGCGCGGAAATAAGGGAGGGAAATGCTGTACCCTTAAGAGAGATCCCTCTGGGCACCCATGTGCATAATATAGAACTGAACCAGGGACACGGCGGGCAGCTTGCGCGCACCGCCGGAAGCTATGCGCAGTTGATGGCAAAAGAAGGAAAATACGCCCAAATCAAGCTCCCGTCAGGCGAAGTAAGGATGGTCTTTCTGGAGTGCAAGGCCACCATCGGTCAGATCGGCAACCTGGACCACGAGAACATCTCGAGTGGCAAGGCCGGTCGAAATCGATGGAAGGGGAGAAGACCCCGAGTGAGGGGTGTGGCCATGAATCCTGTCGACCACCCCCATGGCGGGGGCGAGGGGAAATCCTCCGGTGGAAGGCACCCCGTGACTCCGTGGGGTGTTCCGACAAAAGGGTATAGGACCAGGGTGAAGAAGCCGAGTGACAGGCTGATTGTCAGGCGGCGAAGAAAATAGGGGACAATATCCGGCCATGCGCCTTTGACTTGGCCCTGATATTCCCCGTCGTGGAAGAATGTACCAGTGTTTAATCGCGAGCGAGGAGGAAAGACTTGCCTAGATCTGTGAAAAAGGGGCCTTTTGTGGATGAACACCTGCTTGAAAAGGTCCGTAAAGCGAATGAAGCCCAAAGCAGAAAGATCATTAAGACCTGGTCTCGCAGGTCAACGATTTTGCCGGACTTCATCGGGTTGACGTTTGCTGTTCACAATGGAAGGAAGTTTTTGCCGGTATTTGTTTCCGAGGACATGGTCGGGCACAAGCTCGGAGAGTTTTCGCCGACGAGGACATTTTACGGGCACGCCGGAGACAAAAAGTCCAGATTGAAAGGGAAGAAGAAATAGTGCGGACTGCCGGTACGAGCGTGAAGTGTTTTCCCCTCAGTAGGCAGGCCCGGACATCGTTGCGATATGGGTTGGTTTGATAAACAAGCGAGCAATGGATCTGAAGAATTGAGATGGAAGTCAAGGCGGTAGCAAAATTTGTGAGGGTTTCCCCCAGAAAGGTCCGGCTGGTCATGGATCAAGTCCGGGGGAAAAGGGTCGGGGATGCGTTGAACATGCTCAATTTCGCGCCTCAAAAGGGAGCCCGTTTGGTGAAGAAACTCGTCAACTCCGCCGTTGCAAACGCCGAGAACAATGCCGGAATGGACGTCGACTCCCTTGTCATAAGCCGGATTTACGCGGACGAAGGTCCCACGCTCAAACGCTGGAGACCCCGGGCCCTCGGACGCGCGACGAGAATCCGTAAAAGGACAAGCCATATGACCGTTGTGGTGAAGGAGGAAGGCGCTTAGGGGTACTATCCTGGTGCCCAACCAGAGGTTTTTTCGGGCACTTGTGAGTTTCCGATTCATAAACGAGTCCGCTCGGGTGGACTCGGGAAAAAGCGTTTATGGATGGAGACTATCCTGGGATTTGAACACGCTGGAGGTGTATATTGGGACAGAAAGTTCATCCGATTGCGTTTAGATTGGGTGTCCACCGGAACTGGGATTCCAGATGGTACGCGGACAAGGAATACAGCCAGTTTGTACTGGAGGACAACAAGGTCCGGAAGTTTCTTAAGGAGAAAACCTATCAAGCGGGCGTTTCAAGGATAGAAATCGAACGGGCCGCCAACAAGGTTCGCATCCGATTGCATACCGCTCGACCCGGTATCGTCATTGGGAAAAAGGGCGCCGAGATTGAAAAACTTAAGAGAGAGCTGGAAAAGAAGATCAAACGGGATGTCATCATCGATATTCAGGAAGTGAGAAAGGCCGAAGTCGATGCTCAGTTGGTCGCGGAAAACGTTGCTCTTCAATTGGTTCGAAGGGTCGCTTTTAGAAGGGCCATGAAAAAGAGCGTCGGTACGGCTCTGAGATTCGGGGCGCAGGGAATCAAGATCGCCTGTGCTGGAAGACTGGGTGGAGCGGAAATGGCCCGGCGGGAGTGGTATCGGGAAGGACGGGTTCCCCTCCATACAATAAGGGCTGATATCGATTACGGATTTGCGGAAGCCCGTACGACATACGGAGTCATAGGCGTCAAGGTGATAATTTTCAAGGGCGAGATTTTGCCCGACAGAAAATAGACAGGATGGAGCCATGCTTAGTCCGAAGAAAGTCAAATTTCGTAAACAGCAAAGGGGCAGAACAAAGGGCAAGGCCTACAGGGGAAATGCCCTTGAGTTCGGCGACTATGGGCTTCAGGCCTTGGAATGCGGCTACATGACGGCTCACCAGATTGAGGCGGCCCGAGTCGCTGTTACAAGGCACGTGAAGCGCGGGGGCAAGATCTGGATCCGCGTTTTTCCGGACAAACCCGTGGGCAAGAAACCGGCGGAGACAAGGATGGGAAAAGGCAAGGCCTCACCGGAAGGCTGGGTTGCCGTAGTCAAACCCGGAAGGATTCTCTATGAGCTGGAGGGTGTTCCCAGGGGCACTGCTGCGGAAGCCTTCAGGTTGGCCGGGCACAAACTGTCTTTTGCGACAAAATTCGTGTTTAGGGGATGAAAATCTCATGAAGGCAAGTGAGTTAAGAGGACTGACGGAAGAAGAATTTGTTGAAAAGGAAGGACAGCTCAGCCAGGAACTGTTTAACCTGAGATTTCAAAAAGCAACGGGGCAGTTGGGAAATACGGCGATGCTCAAGAAGACGAGAAGAGACCTGGCTCGTGTAAAAACTCTGCTGAACGAGTTGCGAAGGTCAAAGACTTGAGGATGATTACGAGGTTGCAATGACGGAGCGAGGGGTTAGAAAAAGACTTGTAGGAACCGTGGTCGGTAATCGAATGGACAAAACTGCCCTGGTGCTTGTCAAGCGTCTTATGAAACATGAGGCTTACGGGAAGTACGTTAGAAGACGCTCCAAATACATGGCTCATGACTCTCAGAATCGTTGCCAGGTGGGAGACAAGGTGCGGATCATTGAGAGCAGGCCGATGAGCAAGCGGAAACGATGGCAAGTGCTTGATGTAATCGAATCGTCAGAGAATAAAAGTCTATGAAAAATCCCAGCCGGCGTCTATCCAGAAACGAGAATTGTGCGCCGGCGGACTTCCAATCCCATTCCGTCTTCGGCGGGATTGGGGAGGTCGGCCGGGGCGGGCGGAGCATAAGATGATACAGACGCAAACGAAGCTGAAAGTCGCGGATAATTCCGGAGCCAAACTGGTTTCGTGTATCAAGGTGCTGGGGGGATCTAAGAGAAGATACGCCAGTATTGGCGATATTATTGTTGTTTCCGTGAAAGAGGCCATTCCGAATTCCAAGGTGAAGAAAGGCGATGTTGTAAAAGCCGTGATCGTGAGAACCGCGAAGGGCGTTCGGAGGCTGGACGGCAGCTATATCAAGTTCGACGACAATTCGGCCGTGTTGATCAATCAACAACGGGAGCCCATAGGGACAAGAATTTTCGGACCGGTCGCCAGGGAGTTGAGAGCAAAGAACTTCATGAAAATCATTTCCTTGGCGCCCGAGGTTCTTTAGGGTCCATGAGAACAAAAGCGCTGCAGATCTGATGCCAATCCCGTCGTGGATGAAATACATCATGAGGGTTCTGATAGACCAAGGGAGAGGCATCATGGGTGAGGAGTTGGAAAGTGCAAAGAAAGAGACACCCAGCAATAAAGAAAGATGACAAAGTCATCGTAATCGCCGGCAAGGAAAAGGGCAAGATCGGAACGGTCTTGAAAGTGGACTCGGAAAAGGGCCGCGTCGTCGTGGAGAAGGTGAACATGACGAAGAAACACGCCAAGCCGAGTGCGAAATCGGCGCAGGGAGGCATCATCGAGCGGGAATCCGCTCTGGAGATTTCCAACTTGATGATCGTATGCAATAAGTGCGCCGAGCCCACGCGAATTGGAAGGCGTATACTCGAAGATGGATCTAAGGTGCGTGTATGCAAGAAGTGCGGCGAAGCTATGGTCGATTAGGGAAATGAACTTCTCGGCAAGCTGTTTTTCAGTGGGTGTACCCGTTTCTGGATGGAAACGAAGGAGGAAATGTTGTCACGTTTGAGGGAAAAATACCAGTCGGAAGTAGTCCCCGCAATGATGAAGGAGTTTGGGTACAGCAGCATCATGGCCGTGCCGAGACTGGAGAAGGTCGTTTTGAACATGGGGTTGGGTGAGGCTATCCAGAACATCAAGATTCTGGATGCCGGTGTCGAGGAATTATCGCTTATTGTCGGACAAAAGGCTGTGGTGACCAAAGCGAGACGATCCATTGCCGGGTTCAAGGTGAGACAAGGAATGCCTATCGGTTGTACGGTCACTTTGAGAAAGACAAGAATGTACGATTTCCTGGATAAGCTCTTCAATGTAGCCCTTCCGAGAGTGAGGGACTTTAGAGGTCTTTCGAACAAGGTCTTTGACGGCCGAGCAAATTGCTCAATCGGGATTAAGGAGTACATTATATTTCCGGAAATTGACTATGACAAGATAGAGAGAATGAAAGGCCTGAACGTCTCCATTGTGACAACGGCAAAAACCGATCAAGAGGGCCTGTTCTTGCTGAAGCATTTGGGAATGCCTTTTCGGAACTAGAGCGGAGGGAATCTTGGCAAAGAAATCACTGATTGCGAAAGCCCGTAGGGAGCCAAAATTTTCCAGCAGAAAGTACAATCGTTGTCCCATATGCGGAAGACGTAGAGGTTTCCTGAGAAAGTTTGGTATCTGCCGAATTTGTTTTCGAAGCCTTGCATCCAAAGGGGAGATCCCGGGGGTGGTCAAGTCAAGTTGGTAAATAGGAGATATCTCGGGATCCTGCGGGCGATGTTTTGGGTGGAGAAATGGGGATTCCGGAAAAGAGTAAGCAGGAGCACATGAAGATGACGATGACGGATCCAATTGCCGATATGTTGACCAGGATAAGAAATGGACTGAGGGCTTCGCATGACTATGTAGATGTCCCGACATCAAAACTCAAGGTCAATATTGCCAAGGTGTTTAAATCCGAAGGCTACATCAGGAATTTCAAAATGGTTTCAGACGGAAAGCACAGGCTCATCAGGATTTTCCTAAAATACGATGAACGCGGCGTTCCTGTTATTTTGGGATTGAAGCGGGTGAGCAAACCCAGTCGTCGAATATATCGGGGGTACGAGGAGATCCCGAAGGTGCTGAATGGCTATGGCGTAAATATCCTGTCCACTTCAAAGGGGATTTTGACGGACAGGGAAGCCATGAAGGCCGAAGTCGGAGGGGAGATTCTTTGCTCCGTCTGGTAATCTGAACACGGTGGATGACGGCGGGTGTCGCAAAGAGCATCGAAAGCGATTGCCGTGTCGAGACCTTTGAAAAATCATCCGCCTGAGGCGGGTTTCAAGGCCAGGGCGGGCGAGGAAATTAACCGCAGGAATACATCATTGGAGCATTTTGAGGATTAGGACCCGAGCCCAACGCGGACCTGTCCCGACGAAGGTGGGGAATTGGGCAAAAAAGGAGTTCTTCAAGGGTCTTGTATCATGCTGTAAGGCCGGAGGTAACGCATGTCACGCATAGGCAGGTGGCCCATACCCGTTCCGAAGGACGCTCAGGTAGCGTTGGACGGTGATGTTCTGACGGTTAAGGGTCCAAAGGGTGAGTTGAGGCGTAGCCTGCATCCAAAGGTTCAATTGAACATGGATGAGGACAAAATTGTGGTTTCGGTGCCCGACGACAGCCGGGAGAGCAGATCTCTCCATGGGCTCTTCAGGGTACTTGTCGCCAATATGGTTACCGGTGTGACAAAGGGATTCCAGAGAGAACTTGAAGTGGTCGGGGTCGGCTACAGAGCGGAATTGCAGGGCAGGACAGCGGTGTTCAACCTGGGATATTCTCAACCAATCCATTTCGAATTGCCCGAGGGCGTCGATGCCAAAGTCGAGAAAACCAAGGTGATTTTGAGCGGTATCGACAAGGAGCTTGTTGGCCTGACAGCCGCGAAAATACGCAGTTTTAGGAAGCCGGAATCGTACAAAGGAAAAGGCGTCAGGTACGCCGGTGAAGTTGTTCGGAGAAAGGCTGGAAAAGCCGGCTCAAAATAGCCGCTGAACCGACGGGATTGAACGCCCCCCGGAAGAAAGGTTGCGTCGAAGTTGAAAGCAGGTGTGGATACCTTACAGGGGCCTCTGGTTTGTCTGTGTTTTGGGGTCTCTAGCGACATAATATGAGGTCGACCGATGAGTTCTTTTAATAGAGCGGGATCCAGGAGAAGAAGGCAAAAAAGGGTAAGAAGGAAGATAAGAGGAAGTACGGAAAGGCCCCGGTTGTGCGTTTTCCGGAGCAAGAAGCATATCTACTCTCAGATTATAGATGATACCACAGGGCAAACGCTGGTGGAAGCCTCTTCCTTGTCAAAGGAATTCGCACCAAGTTTGGGACGAAGAGGGGGAAACAAGAAAGCCGCGCAGAGCATAGGTGAGGCGATCGCGCGTCGAGCCCGGGAGAAGGGCATTAAGAGAGTGGTGTTTGACAGGAATGGATTTCTCTATCACGGTAGAGTCAAAGAACTCTCCGATGCAGCACGCGAACACGGACTGGAATTCTGAATCGGTTTTCGTTCCGGATACCGTCACTTTGAGACCGGCGAGGGCGATTCCGGGACCGAGACACTGGTGGGAAGGTAATGACTGAAAAGGGAAAATATTCGGGAAAACGAGGCAAAGACCATTTGTACGCTGAAGAAGAGGCTCAATACATCGAAAAAGTGGTCTTTATCAACCGGGTGGCCAAAGTCGTAAAGGGCGGTCGTCGGTTCAGCTTCAGCGCTATCGTTGTCGTCGGTGATGGGAAGGGCATGGTGGGAGGCGGGCTTGGAAAAGCCAATGAAGTCCCGGAAGCCATCAGAAAGGGAATCGACAAGGCCAAAAAAGACATGCAGCCGATCCCTCTCTACAAGGAGTCCATCCCCTACGAGGTGGTCGGGCAGGCAGGCGCTGGAAGGGTGTTGCTGAAGCCCGCCGGGCCGGGTACCGGATTGATAGCCGGCGGCGCGGTGCGAGCCGTCCTTGAGGCTACCGGGGTGCGGAACATCCTTACGAAATGCCTTGGATCCCATAACCCTCATAATTTGGTGAAGGCAACCATCCAGGGGCTGCGATCTTTGAGAAGCCCGGAGGAGATTGCCAAGAGAAGAGGGAAATCCCTGGAGGAGATGGTCGGCTGACCGCCGCCTGGATAGCGTCCCGCAGAAATTCATCTCGAGCAAGGATAAAGGGCGCAAAAACGGAGTGGAAGAGAGCTTGAAATGGCTGAAAAAATCAGAGTGACTCTTGTCAAAAGCGGGCTCGGGAAAAAGAAAGATATCCGCGATACACTCAGGGGCCTTGGGCTCACAAAACTGCACAAGACCGTTGAACTTGAAAATACTCCGGCCATACGGGGGATGATCAACAAGGTTGCTTTTCTCGTAAAAGTCGGATGAAGTCAGAGGGGATATTCCTATGAAGATCCATGAGCTCTCACCAGCGCAGGGGGCGAGAAAAAAGCGAAAACGAGTCGGAAGAGGCCCGGGCTCGGGACACGGGAAGACTGCATGCCGCGGGCATAAGGGGCAGCGGGCGCGCGCCGGAGGCGGAAGTCGGCCGGGTTTCGAGGGAGGGCAAATGCCTCTTCAGAGGCGTCTCCCCAAGCGGGGTTTTACGAATCTATTCAAGAAGGAATACAACGTGGTAAACACAGGGGACCTTGTTCGCTTTGGAGCAGAGGCTACCCTTGACATGGATGTGCTGAAAGAAGCCGGACTGATCAAGAGAAAGAAAGCGAGGCTGAAGCTTTTGGCCAAGGGAGAAATTACGCAACCCGTCATCATAAAGGTCCATAAGGTGAGCAAGGCGGCTCGGGAAAAAGTTGAGGCCGCCGGGGGCAAAGTGGAAATCCTTTGATCCTTTGAAGAAGGGAAAAGAAGTTCATGATCGGCAGCTTTCAAAATATCCCGAAAATACCCGAACTCAAGAGAAGAATTATTTTTACTCTTCTCATGCTGGCCGTTTACCGGGTGGGTTGTCATATTCCCACTCCCGGGATCGACGGTGCCGCTTTGGCCGCGTTTTTCAGTAACAAGCAAGGGACGCTCTTCGGGCTTTTTGACATGTTCTCCGGAGGTGCCCTGAGCCAGATGTCGGTGATGGCCCTCGGGATCATGCCGTATATCAGCGCATCGATCATTCTCCAACTCCTGACGGTCGTAGTTCCTTACCTGGAGAAGCTGAAAAAGGAGGGGGAGCAGGGCAGGAAGAAGATCACGCAATACACCCGATACGGAACAGTAATTCTCAGCATGGTCCAGGGCTTCGGGATCGCGGTCGGACTCGAAAGGATGTCCAGCCCCGGCGGCGCCATGGTGGTACCCATGGGTGGATGGGGCTTTCGATTGATGACCGTCATTACGCTCACGGCCGGTACGGCATTCCTGATGTGGCTCGGTGAACAAATCACGGAACGGGGAGTCGGCAACGGGATTTCTTTGATTATTTTCTCGGGGATTGTGGCGGGGTTTCCCGCTGCCG
>CAYVUX010000089.1:0-10001 GCA_964455075.1 uncultured Desulfobacteraceae bacterium
GCGTGCACCTGGCCCGGATGTATCCCTCAAGAAAGCGGATCCTCCTGGTGTGCTTCAACATCGCCCTGGTGAGCTACCTCAAGAGGCTCATTCAGGAAAAGGGCCTGGGCGTTGGGGAAGAGGGGGTGCACGTTTGCCACTTCTTTGAACTTTGCTCGCAGGTGCTCGGGGAGGCGATCCCCTACGAAAAGGAAGGGTCGGACTTCTACGACATGGTAACCCGGGAGGCGCTCGCCCGGGCCGGGAAAGGGGAGTCTCCCGTAGGTCCTTTTGACGCCATTCTGGTGGACGAAGGGCAGGACTTCAACCAGGACATGTTTCGGGTGCTCCTGGCGCTCCTCAAGCCCGGCGGGGACCTGGTGATCACGCAGGATTCCCACCAGGACCTCTACATGCGGAGCGCTTCGTGGAAGTCTCTGGGGGTTCGGGCTTCGGGGCGCACCACCCATCTGAAGCAGGTGTACCGGAACACCGAGGAGATCTTCGCTTTCGCGCAGCGGTTCGTGGGCGAAGGTCGGAAAGCCGGGGCCCAGCTTCCGCTTCTGCCGGCGGGTTTCGCCTTTCACGGGGAGGAGCCGGAAATGAAGCGTTTCGAGGGCATGGATGAGGTGCTCCGGTTCGTTTCTGAGGACGTGAAGGCCGCTGTGGAAAGCGGCGAGTACAAGCGCTCCGAGATCGCCGTCATTTACGACGACAAGGAGTACCGGCCCGGGACGTTCGCCTACCGGGACAGGACGCTCCCCGCTGAGATGCTTGCGCGGTTCGAACAGGCGGGCATTCCGGCGGCGTGGGTGTCGCAGGATGTGCGCGGGAAAGAACTCTACGATGTCACCACGGACCGGGTCTCGATCATCAGTGTCCACAGCGCCAAAGGGCTGGACTTCGACCTGGTGTACCTGGTGGGCATGGACCGCATGGGCTTGAAGGAAGGCACCCGGGGGAGCGCCATGGCCCGGGCCTACGTGGCCATGACCCGGGCCAAGTACCGGCTGGTCATACCCTACGTGGAGGAGACGGAGGTCATGCGGAGGATGAGAGGGTGAGGGATTTTTCAAAGGTCTCAAAATAGGGTATTTCTGATGCGAATCCTCAATGGAACGCAATTCGTCTTGCTGTTTGGGTCTGCAAGGGCACGCTTGACACTAATCACGGGCCGCGTTACTATCCATTGAATGATAAGGTCATTCAACTGCTCCGACACGGAAGCGCTTTCACAAGGATTTCGAGTTAAGCGATTCGATCGTATTGCAAGTGTTGCCCGTAGGAAGCTGAGACAACTTGAGATTGCAGGGCGCCTCGAGGATCTGGGGATTCCACCTGGAAATCGACTGGAAGCGCTTAAGGGAGATAGGGCAGGGCAATACAGTATTCGTATTAACAAGCAATATCGCGTCTGTTTTCGTTGGACGGAAGCGGGGGCCGAAGATGTTGAGATTGTGGATTGCCACAGAGGTAAATGAATTATGAGAAGACTAAAGCCTGTAACTCCCGGCGAAATTTTACTGGAAGACTTTCTAAAACCAATGGGGCTGAGCCAATATCGGCTGGCCAAAGAGGTTGGTGTGCCCGCGCAGCGCATTAGTGAAATTGTTACAGGAAAGCGCTCCATCACTGCAGACACGGATCTGCGGTTATGCAAGTTTTTCGGCCTTTCAAACGGATATTGGCTGCGCGCGCAGGCTGCGTACGACACGGAGGTCGCGGCCCGCAAGATGGGACCTGTACTGAAGAAGATCAGGCCTTGGACCGCTGTCGTGAGCCAAGAAGGGAATCGCGTCGGTCGTCTGGAATGACGTAGAAAGAGCAGGTGGATTCCTGCCTGCAAGATTGTGTTGCAAGTCGTCATCCCGGTTATATCCCGCAAAACGGGGTGAGCTTTTTGAAAACCCCCTTATTTTGCCCAATCCCACGTCTTCATCGTGACAGGTCCCGCCTCCGTCGGGACAGGTCGGCGTTGGACTCGGATTCTAATCTTCGAAATACTGCATGGATTCCTGCGGTTAATTTCCCCGCCCGCCTTGACCTTGAGACAAAATCCGGCATTTTTCAAAGGATTCGGAGCGCAATCCGGCATCCAGAAGTTCACGAAAAGATGGCGTTTTTCTGGATTCCGGATCTCCCTTGCTTCGCTTCGGTCGTCCGGAATGACGCTCTTTCGAATTCCGATACAGTCTTGAATCCCGGATCGGGGACAGGCGCTGGAATCCAGCAAGTGCCAAAGAGCGGTAAGAGGGACTCAAATTGGCGAAGAACCAAAATTTATGAACGAACACTTGTTTATTGTTTGACATATTACGAAAAACGTAATATTCTTTTCATATGATAAAATCCTTTGCCTGTAGCGACACAGAGGAACTCTTCAACGATAAATGGGTTCGGCCTTTCGCATCATTCGAGCGGCAAGCACGAAAACGGTTGATGGTTCTTAATGCCGCCCCAAGTTTGAATGCATTGATGTTGAACCCGGGGAATATGTTTCACGCACTCAAAGGCAAAAGAAAAGGGCAGTATGCAATCAGCATTAATAAGCAATGGCGTGTGTGCTTTGAATGGCAAGAAGGCAATGCCTTCAACGTGGCCATTGTCGATTACCACTGAGGTGAGAAAATGAGCAGCAAAGATCTTCTCGATCCGATTATTCCCGGCGAAATTTTGCGCGAGGATTTTATGGAACCGATGCATATAAGCATGAATAAGCTGTCGCGGGATCTTGATGTTCCTCCGAACAGGATAAGTGAGATCGTAAACGGTAAACGAGGCATCACCGCGGACACAGCACTTAGACTGGAACGCTATTTTGGAGTGGAGGCCCAGTTCTGGCTGAACCTTCAGTCTGAGTATGATCTACGGATCATGAAACGCAAGATTGGGGCGGATATTGAACAGCGAATCGTTCCGGTTAAGCAGCCCACTGACAATTCCCGACCTGCGGAGGCATGAAGGAAGGTAAGCCAAAGCTTGCCCGTTGATAGCTTTCTCCTTCAGGATACGGTACCTCGAGAACGCTGGCGTATCCCGATTCTGCAAGTCAACAGTTCGTATGCTCTCCCCTGCTTGAGAAGATGTATGCAGAAGCCTGCCTACCCGTAGACCATCAATTCCTTTTCCGGGTTCCGAGCCTGTTTCCGATTCGGGACCCGATATTGTGTCGTAACTCGAAAAACGTCATTCCGGACGACCGAAGCGAAGCAAGGGAGATCCGGAATCCAGAAAAGCGCCATCTTTTCGTGAACTTCTGGATCCCGGATCGGGGCCTGTCCCGGAAGCCGATGCGGGATCCGGGATGACGAATTGCGACACAGCCCCTTTCGCCGGAATGATGAAAAAGGGCAAAGGGGAGGATGGGGTTGACCGGCAAGGCTTGACATGTGTAACCGAAAAGGTTACATGTTTCAAACATATGGTTAAATCGTTCAAACATAAAGGGCTTGAGGAGTTTTTTCATACTGGAAAGAAAAGGGGGATTCGCCCGGAACATGCTGATAAAATTGCCAGAATCCTGGACCGGTTGAACGCTTCGGCTGACATCATCGACATGAATTACCCCGGATCTTATCTGCACAGACTCTCAGGAAGTTTAAAAGATCATTTTTCAGTGCGGGTTTCTGGTAATTGGCGGATCGTTTTCAAGTTTATTGACGGCGATGCATACATCGTGGACTATGGCGATTATCATTAGGGGATTTACCTCATGAGGAAAACAAAAAGAAAACCAACCCATCCAGGGCACATCATAAGGGAAGACTATCTTAGGCCACTAGGAATGTCGGTGACGGATATGGCCTCACAGTTGGGCGTGTCTAGAAAGACCTTATCAAAGATTGTGAATGAGAAAGGTGCTGTAACACCCGATATGGCTCTACGGCTGTCGAGGGCTTTGGGGACTACACCAGAATTGTGGTTGAATCTCCAAAAGAACCATGACCTCTGGCAGGCGGAAAACACTTCCACCGACTGGAGACGCGTTCGGCCTTTATCGGAAAAAGATCTGCGTCCTGATGTGCATGCTGATGGATGACAGTCGAAGCTGTTTCAGTAAACTTTTCTCAACAAGACATTCGCATCTTCTTTAAGGAAGAGATAAGGGATAAGAAGATGGCGTTTTCCTGGATTCCGGATCTCCCTTGCTTTGCGTCGGTCGTCCGGAATGACGTTTTTCCCAGGCTGCGGCCAACTCAAAGCAGCAAGCTTGCGGCGAAAGTATACGAGGGGCTAAAATGCCTTTATATGAGTTCAATAGAGCAAGGCCCCAGGTAGGCAGCGGTACCTGGATTGCTCCCTCAGCGGAAATCATAGGGGACGTGATTATCGGAAATGCCTGTTACATTGGATTTGCGGCCGTCATTCGGGCGGATTTTGGTCCTGTCCGGATCGGAGATGGGTCTCTGGTTGAAGAAAACGTGGTGATCCACACCGCCGATCATACACGGATTGGCGAACAAGTGATCATCGGGCACATGGCAATGATTCACGATGCCATGATTCATGATCGTTCGCTGATTGGCATGAAGTCGATGATTTGTGAAGGGGCCATTATCGGTGAAGGCGCCATCATTGCCGAGCAGACGCTGGTATTAAAAGATCAGGAGATCCCGCCCTTCAGTGTCTACGCGGGCGCGCCGGCTAAATTCAAAAAGAAGGTAGACGCAGGTCATCGCAGGAAGATGGACTCCGGGCTGAAGGCGTATGCGGATTTGGTAAAACTCTATCACGAAACGTTCAAAGTGTGTTGACTTTAATCGGGGTTCCTCAAACCGGCTGGCAGGTCTTTTGATGTTCGGTTGCCGTCCGTGCGGCTGAACATGATCACTCGGCTGAATAGCGCGAGGCAAGCACAAATGGGTTTTGATTTCGTAAGTCACAGAGTTATGATTTGACCCTATAACCATTCACCAAGGAGGATAACATGACATTGAATGATAAAGGAATAAAGAAACTCCTGGGAATTAACGTCGTGTGTTCAATATCCCTGGCGGCACTTCTTTTGGCGTTTTTATCGACAGGTATGGGCTGCAGTCATGGAAGGGTTGTGGTGGAAAGAGAAGAGGGTACTGTGATAATCGATCGGGGCCTCGATATTACAAAAGCAGATTGCCTAATATCAGAACTCCTGACATAAGCCAGGAACCAACTAATTTAACGATGGTTTTTATAAAAGGCAGCGGAAAATTTAATGAAACGGTATTTCCGGAGAATTAGTCCTCGGGGGACCAGTTTTCAGGGTCTTACAATTCACAGCGCTACGCTTATGTTTCACATCCTTAATGACCTAGGTCAGGAGTTCTGAATATACCACCTGGTCATATGCCTCCGCCGGGAAAGTGCCGCATCTGGTATCCTGACCGCCCTCCCGGACAACAGCCGCCGCCTGGAAACTGCAGGGAACTCGAGCACCAAGTGCCTCCGGGGGCTTGGCTCATAGGAGGCTGAAGCGATGAAAGAGAACAGGTGCCGGTAGTTAAGGTTTGACCCCATAAGGTCGCGATTTCGATTGATCCGTCCTGGTTTTTGCTATATAAATTACCTAATTTTGATGATTTCTCCTTAACCATTTAACCTCCTGTCACGGGGGTGCAACGTGGAGAAACCCCTCAAGGTGTGCCTGCCTGCTTCCCAATGAAACGCTGGGATTTCATTGGAAGCCTGAAGTACTACTGCCCGGATCAACGATTTTTTTCATGAAAGAACCCTCTAAAGAGGTATCCGTCATGGAATGCCCGAACTGCCGTCTTGACAACAGGGAAGATGCCAGGTTCTGCAGAAAATGCGGTGCGAAGCTGGAGCGCGCGTGCCCGGCTTGCGGACACCCTTATGAAGAAGACAGCGTTTTTTGCGAGCAATGCGGCCGGAGAATCGAGGAGCCTGCAGAGGGCGAAAAGGAATCACCGGAAGCCGAAGGCGGCCGCAAGTACGTCACGGTCCTTTTCTCGGATCTTTCCGGTTATACCGCCATGTCTGAACAGCTTGACCCTGAAGAAGTCAAGGAAATCATGAGCCGGATCTTCGGGGAGATCGCACAGATTGTCGCCAAATACGAAGGGTTCATCGAGAAGTTTGTCGGCGACGCCGTCATGGCCCTTTTCGGCGTGCCGAAGGCCCATGAAGATGATCCGGTGAGAGCCATTGTTGCGGCGCGAGAAATCCATGATCGGATTGAGGAGATAAGCCCTGAGATAGAAAAGAAGATCGGCCGAGCCCTTTCCATGCATACCGGTATTAACACCGGCCTTGTCGTGATCGGTGAGGTCAACGTGGAGAAGGGGACACACGGAGCCTCCGGGGATACCATCAATCTGGCATCACGACTTCAGGGCCTCGCGAAAGAGGGAGAGATTCTGGTAGGGCACGACACCTTCCGTCAGGCAGAGGGACTTTTCACGTTCGAAGCGATGGAACCTGCTGCGGTAAAGGGCAAGGCCGAGCCGGTGCAGGTCTACAAAGTATTGTCCCAGAAGGAGAGGCCTGTTACGACCCATCGTCTTTCCGGTCTCAGGGCAAAGCTCGTCGGAAGAAAAGGGGAGATGGCCGAACTGAGCGATGCCGTTCAGAGGCTTCGGGGCGGGAAAGGCAGCATCTTTTCGATTTGTGGTGACGCGGGTACGGGGAAGAGCCGACTGGTGGAGGACTTTAAGCAAAGCCTGGGTTTGGACGAGGTCCAGTGGTTCGAAGGCCATGCCTACGCCTACGCTCAGAACATCCCCTATTTCCCGTTGATGAATCTCCTTAATGGGCTTTTTCTCGTCGAAGAGGGAGACGCATCGGAAAAGATCAGGGAAAAGATCGAGTCCGGGATCAAGCGCATTACAGGAAACGGCGGTGAGATGGTTCCCTATGTGGGCAATCTATACGCACTGCCCTACCAGGAGCTGGAGGATGTGAGTGCTGAATTGTGGAAGCACCGGCTGGAGGAAGCGGTGAAGGCCGTTCTCACAGCATTGGCCAATAGATCGCCGACAATATTCCTGCTGGAAGACCTGCACTGGGCGGATCGGTCTTTTGTGGAACTGCTCCGTCGGGCATTGTTGGAAATCAGGGAGCCCGCCATTGTCCTCTGTGTGTCTAGACCCATATTCAGCCTCTTTACCGGTCACCAACTGGCCGGCGTCGACAAACGCTACCACGAGATTCGCCTCCAGGATCTCTCTCTCTCCGATGCGCAGGATATGCTGGCGTCACTGCTTAATACGGAGAACATCCCTTCAGAGCTGAAGAGATGGGTTCAGGACAAGACGGAAGGCAATCCCTTTTACCTGGAAGAATTGATCAATACGCTGATCGAGTCCCGGGTCCTGATTCAAGACAGCGGGGGATGGAAGATCACCAGGGCGATTACGGAAACAGAAATATCCTCCTCTGTACACGGCCTTATCTCGGGCAGGCTGGACCGTCTGGAAAGGGAGACAAGACGGATTCTTCAGGAGGCATCGGTGATAGGCAGGGCCTTTCTGTACGAGATCCTTATAATGGTCTCGGAGATCAAAGATCGTATTGACCGGTAACTCAGCACACTCGAGCGGCTGGACCTGATTCGAACCCGTTCCTTTGAGCCGGACCTGGAGTATATGTTCAAGCATCCGCTCACCCAGGAGGTTGTGTATAACGGTCTTCTCAAGAAAGAGCGGCAGGATATTCACGAACAGGTCGCTCTGGTCATGGAGCGCCTTTTTCACGACCGGCTGTCGGAGTTCTATGAGACCCTTGCGTATCATTTTGCGCTGGGCCGGTCCGGGAACAAGGCCGTCGAGTACCTGGTGAAGGCCGGGAAAAAGAGCCTGGCCAGGTATGCGGTGGAAGAAGCCCACGAATACTACAAGAAGGCGTATGACATTCTCGCATACAAAGAGGAAAAGACGAAGGAAGAAGAAATACTGCTTATCGATATGCTCATTAGCTGGGGATATGTGTACTATTCCCTTGGGGAGATGAAGGCGCTTACCGGTCTCTTCGAATCCCATAAGGCTCTGGCGGAATCCCTGGGAGACGAGGCAAGGCTCGGGATGTTTTATGCGTGGCTGGGAGTTGCCCAATCTGTCGCCGGGAAACCCAAAGACTCTTATGACCGCCTGCACATCGCGCTGGAACTCGGGGAGCGGTCCGGCAATAAGAAAGTCGTGGGTTATGCCTGTGCTTGGCTTCCATGGGCATGTGCATTTTTGGGACTTTTTGATGAAGGGATCTCCTATGGAAAAAGGGCACAGGAGATCGCGGCGTCCTTCCCTTCGGACCAGTATCTCTTTTTTAAATCTCTCGGAGGAATGTGCTATGTATATGCATGGCAAGGGAATATAAAAGAGGTTTTCGAGGGCGCAGAACGTCTTCTGGAATACGGAGAAAAAACTGCAAATAGCCGAAGCAAGGTCTTCGGTCATTTTATCAAAGCGTTCGGACACATAAAGGCAGGGGATATGGCATCATGCAGAAACGAAAGTGAAAAGGCTTTTGAAGCTGCATCAGACCCATTCTTTTCTATGTTTGCAATGCCTAATTTGGGTATCGCTGATTTTATGGAGGGGCGGTTTCAGGAAGCCGAAGACGTGTTTAGATCCCTGTTGGATTTCTCCGAGAAACGTGGAATTGGAATGCTTACGCCCATAGCCCAAATGTTCCTTTCAGCCATCTCCATTTCTAAGGGGCGGTTGAAGCAGGGATTCAAAGAGCTTGAAGAGTTACAAGCGGTCTTACTAAAGAATCATCTAGCACTATATTATTCCCTATCCGAGTATATTCTGGGGAGGCTCTATACACAGGTTGTTACAGGCCCGTCACCCGGATTCTCCACCCTGGCCAAAAACATCGGCTTTGTGGTCAAAAACGTCCCGTTTGCGGAAAAGAAGGCACAGGAACACTTCATTAAAGCCATAGCTCTTTTTCGAGAAATGGGGGCAAGAGGGGAGCTCGGAGAAGCTCTGCTTGGTTTAGGCCGTTTATACAGGGCGAAAAACCGGAACGAAAAGGCCCGTGAATGTTTTGCCGAAGCGTTGCGTCTTTTCGAAGAGTGCGATGCGCACGTTTTCGCGAAACAGGCAAAGGAAGGCTTAGCGGAATTGGGCTCAAACCTTAACGGTTGACACCTTATTTTGGTTCTTTCGGAAAATGGGTACGTATTTGATTCGGATCAACTCTCAAAGAGGTCCGGGTGACACCTTTGAAGACTCTTATTTTGTGAGTACCGTCAAGGGTGGCGCAGGCCCCATCCTCCGGTGGTCTGTTATTCGCTCTATCCTCCGTCTTTGTTGCGCCAGGTCGGTGTCCCGCATCCAGAATATTTGGAACTGCTGGATTCGGGCCTTCGAGGCTGTGTCGCAATTCGTCATCCCGGATCCCGGATCGGAGTCCGGGACAGGCCCCGATCCGGGATCCAGAGGTTCTCGATATGGTGGAGTTTTTCTGGATTCCGGATCTCTCTCGCTTCGCGTCGGTCGTCCGGAATGACGTTTTTTCGAATTACGACACAGCCTCCTTCGCCGGAATGACGGCGCAAACCACCAGACATCAGAATGCCACGATTTCTCATTCCCGTTTAACGACATAATGCTGCGAAAACCGGATGAACCATTTCTATTTGGCGACCATCAAGTATCCGTTTTCCGGATAACCGAATTTTGGGATCTTGAAGGCGTTCCCCATCATCAGCCATTTTGTTTGTCGCGATTGTCGCTAAAAGCGTATGGATTTGACCGGTCTATGCTTGCACCGTCACCACATTCGCCATGCCCGCTTCCATATGATAGAGGTTGTGACAATGGTGGAACCATCGTCCGGGATTGTCGGCAATGAACTCAATTTGCACCTGCTGCATGGGATCAACAATAACGGTATCCTTCTGAATCCAGTAGTCTCTGTGTATTTGCGGATTGGCTATTTTGAAGAAATGCCCGTGCAAATGCATGGGATGGGGCATCATGCTGTGATTCCTGTAGGCGATCGTTATCCGCTCTCTTCGGTTAATCAAGATTGGCTCTACGTCGGGGTAGACCTGTCCGTTTATGCTCCAATAAGGT
>CAYVUX010000090.1:0-9917 GCA_964455075.1 uncultured Desulfobacteraceae bacterium
CCAGTTTGCACCTACACAAGCCGTTCCCAGTTCGAATCGGTCATACATATCCCTTTTAAATACAAAACAGTCAAATCCCGGGTGCTTTTCTCCGATCTCCGCATACATCAACGGGATCTCTGAGACCTTACTGTGCCTTTTGGGAATAGTTCGGCGATTTATGGCAAATGCTTCATATCCCTGGGAAATGATGGCCCCGACCGTCAGGTAGAAATACGGCTGCACGGAGATGTCCACATTCGAGTAAATGCAATATTCGGCATCACTCGAATCCGCGAGCCTGTCCAGAATATCCTTGATGAGAGGGAGCTTTCTCGTCTTTTGAAAGTCGCCGAATTCTCCGACTTCCCTGGTCAATGTCTCTGTTTTTGTGAAATAATTTGGAACGATGGCTCGATCTTCGGGATAGCAGACGGCCAGCAGTTCCACCTCCAGATCTTCGGAAGCAAAATCCCTGGCCACCTTCATCGTCTCAAAAGTAATGGGCTGGGCCACCTGCAAATCCGACTCCGGACCGGCCATAACGGGATTGATCATATGTGCGAGTTTCATCACGCTGCGGACTTCCTACTTCAAGAGGCCTGTCCATTTCATGAGCCTGTACACCCATTGCGATTCGATCTGCCCTATTTTCTTCGTCATCTCCTCCCTTTTCTCTCTCTCTCGGTCATATTGTTGCGTCATGCGGTCGGATTCCTGCCTCTGGCGTTTCCAAGCCTGGCTCAACTGCAAAATCTTTTCTTCCTTTCTCTGGATCTGTTCCGCCTTCTGTTCCAGCCTGGACTTTTGCTTGCGAATAATCTCTTCTCTCTCCCGCAGTGCCCTTTCCATTTCGGAGGTCCGCTTTTCGACTTCCTTCAGGAGTTTTTCCCTTTTGACGAGTTGATCCCGTGCTGAGGCCAGTTCCTCTCTCGCTCCGGACAATTCATTCACAATTCGCTGCAGCTCTTTGATCTCCTGTTCCTTCCTCTTTCCGTTTTGCTCTTTGGTTAAGAGCAATTCTGCGTTCTTCCTTATCCGTTCTCTGGTCTCCTCCAATTCTTTCTTTATCCGGTCGACATCCGAAATCCTCTCCTTCAGTTCGAGTATTTCCTTTTCCATTGCCTTTCTGTCTGCCTCTTTCTGCGCCAGCAATTCTTCTCGATCCTTCACCTGCTCACGCGCAGCCTGGGCCTCGCTCCTCATCTGCTCCAAATAGTCGATCCTCCGCCTGAGCTCTCGGAGTTTTTCTTCCTTTGAAAAAATAGCCTCTTCTTTTTCGCGCAACTTTTCCTTCGCTTCTGCAATGCGGTTAAGCCTCGCATCAGATAATTCTTTCAGCCCTTCAGTTGTTTTCGCAATCTCGTCGTACTGTCTCTTTATGTAAAGGCCGTGATATCCATAAAACGGATTTTCTCTTTCCGGCGCATTTTCGTTAATTGAGTATTTCGACCAAACGTCATTCGGGTCTACGGTCGGCCTCTCGTTCAAACTCTTCAGCATTTCGGTATACTCAGCCATATATTTTCCCAAGACTTCCCTTTCTCGAGAGCTTATCACAAATTCCCTTGTGATTGGCCCCACCTCTGTTTCAGAAACCTCATGATATTCCGGTTTATAGTCCATATCCAGTAGCCTGCAAAACATTTGGACATAATAATCCGTCCTTTTCGCGTAGTCTTCGTAGCAAATAATAAGCGGCATCTCTGGACATTCGGAAAATGTTCGGAATGCAAATTTATTCATATAATACCAAAATGCACTCTCCTTCTCGACCCTGGTTGGGAACGAGTCAACAGAGAGGCTGGATCCAAAATGGCGATTTATCTCGTCCAAAAACCGCGGATAGTCGTCCCTATGGAATTCCCCGCCGTAGTATGAAAACTTTGACATCGCCGAATATACAGAATCGACAGGATTCCGAATCGTGAATACGAATAGACAGTCGGGGCAAAGCTCTTTGAGCAATAGATATCTTCCTGCAGCCCTTATGAATTTGAAGAGAACGTTGCCCTGTCTATTCTTTTGGAAAACGTCTTTCAGGTATTGATTTCCCAAATAGGGATCAGGCTCGGATACAAAAAGAGGGATTTTCAGATGGGCTTGGACCGCTTCAATGGATATTGACTCCACATAATTAAATCGATCCACCACATCTTTGAACGGCGCATTGAAGTACTTTTTTTCCCGGAGAAAGGGCTCATAAGAAAAGCTTACTTGTTCTCCGAACCGATCCAGCATCATATGCTGGAGCAATGCATATATTGCGGTCGTTCCGGACCGTGCCACGCCAAATACGCAAATTTTCATCGTCTTTTCAGTTCCTATAACCAGCTGCTTGCCCCAAAATCGCGGCCATTCGAAGGTGAAGGCATAAAGAAATCCCGGCCGGCCTCCTCGCGGGCGCAATCCTACTTTGTTAAAGATTCCTGTATGTTTCCGTACTCACTAACGCTTCTCTAAAATAATCTCCGTCAAGTTTTTCTTTGGTAGGCAGTTTCCTGAGATACTCAAACGCCGCCCTGACGATATCGTGATTTTCTGCCTTTTCCGCGGCCTCTTCAAACGTCTGGTAGTAAAAGGGGTACTCCGGACCAAGATACTCCACCACCGGTTCAATCGGGTTCACCAGCAAAGGGGTGTTTCTGACGATACATTCAATGACCGCGTTGTTGGCGCTTGCATCATAGAGATTCACAAAAACAATATTTTCGGAAAGGAGTTTGTCGTATTTTTCGTCGGGCAGATATTTTACGGTCTCTGCGGTCTCGTACATACGCTCCTCGAACTCACCGGTCTCAAGGAGTCTCTTCTTTTCATCTTCTATGAGGGGGTTCAAATCAAAGTTCGTGATTTTCAGAAAAATCTTTTTGTAGTTCTTCACAGGCAGCATAAATATTCCGTGAAGCTTCCTGAGATACCATCCCACTTGAACAATCGTCTTGTTCTCGTTTTCGGAGAAGGCACGCCAGGACCACTTCAAATCCGGCGTTTCCGTGGGATGGAAAAGGCTCTCGATGGGTACGTCCAGCTTCTTTTCGAGGGACTTCCTGTGATACTCGGAAAGGGTAAAAAGGCCCTGGCAAAAAGGATAGCTTTCCTTCCAGGGGCCCGTCTGGAAAATATAATCATTTGATTGTTTGTATTGAAACCACTTCGGCACATTGGGAGGCACATGAATAAACCCGATCCAGGGAACCTTGTGAGGCTTGACCCCCATCGGGTGCCAGCAGAACGACCTCTCAACGAAGACGTCAAGGTATACTCCATCCGGGTTGTGAAGGGGCGCAAGGCTTCTTACAGCGTAAGCCCATCCGCTGCGATGCTGTCCGTAAAACGCCTCCAGTTGATCACCGAAATTGACTTTCCCCTGGGCACCGTCCGGAACCTGAAACGCCTCACCCGATTTGCCCCTTGCCACCTGTCTTGCCCGGACAAGGATATAATAAAGCACCAGTTTCAACCTGAACCACATATTCCGAAAAAGCGCTCCAACCCGCAGATTCCAATTCATGCCCGGTCCTTAGAAAATCCCCTTGCGTTTGTTGTGATGCCATTCCCGGTCGTTCCTGAACGCCCACTGTACGGCTTCGCCCAATACCCAATCCCTTTTCAGGCCGATCATTCCCAGAAAAACTCTGCCGGCCCATCTTCGATAAATCGTTCCTCTCAGGAATGGAAAAGATCGAACCATGTGTCTTAGAACCTTGAGGCCTACCGGGGGCCTCCCCGTCTCCTCGATTTCCTCGTAATACCGATCGAGCTGTTTGGTCAACTGATCTTTATGCTTCCGTATCCCTCCCAACAAGCTATGGACCCGGACCAAAGGAGCATGTTCAGCAAAGGCCTTCCAGAGGTGATAATCTCCCGCATAGCGGTAAGCACCCATTACCTCGGCTCCAACCATATCCCAAAGAGATCTTCTCCAAAATGTGGACTCCTGCTGTATCCAGCTAAACCCGAAATCGAGAAACCTCCTGTTGTAATAGCCGCGCCGTACGAACTCCCTGGAGAAGCTCGGCATGCTCCTGTCTATATAAATGATGCTTCCCTTTTCATTGTAAAGGCACGGAAGGCCCGTCAACCATTCTATCTTTTCGAATTGACTAAATATGTCAGCAACAGCCTGAAAGGCATTCGGGTGGTAGAGATCGTCCGAATTCAGCCACGCAAGGGTGCTTCCGTCTGTTCTGGAAAAACCCCTGCTTATGGCATCGTACATGCCTGCGTCTTTCTCCACATAATATCTGAGCTGAATCTTTCTGCACCTGCCCTTGAAGGCCCCGGTATCCACCCTTTGTCTCCAATCGTGGAGAATACGGAGCACCTTTTCGTCATCGCCGCCGTTTTGTATAACATACTCGATTTCAAAGTCGCCCTCCTGGCTCAAAACGCTCCTTATGGCCCCCTCAAGAAACCATGCTCGGTCAAAACAGGGCGTCACGATGGAAAATTTGACACGATTATCCGTCATAATCTTCGCCTTGCCGAATCATCGGGAGTCGGCCGTCTTTCTTCCGCCCGGCAAATCCCATCCCGAACACTTTCCGCTTCATCTTTCCGACTTTCTTACACCTGGCCGATTATCCGAGGGAGGGTGCATTTCCACTGTGGCAGACATCGCTGAGCCAGGCACGCCTTCGCTCCACCAAACAGCAAATATCCTCCGGATCGGTTTATTTCAATTGCACACGCCGGTCCGCATGCACCAGCATTTTCGACTTATACCCATACAGGCTCCTGATAATCCAGCAGATAGCCTGTTCCTTCTTCACCTCGAACCGGGACCGCATTGAATCTCTTCCCGGGGTCTCCCCTTTGGCGGCGCTCTGTATATTCCGAAGGTAATTCGCGTCTCTCCGAACCATGAAGTGAATAAAGGTCCGTCTCACACGGCCGCGCCGTTCCTTCTCGGCGATTCGAATATTCTTGCAGAAAACCTTCCAGAGGTTCCGTGTTCTTGCGTGATGATTCGTCGAAGACAACCCTTCGGCATGTCTCCTATATGCGGTCCCGTCACTTCCCGAATAGACGAATTTGCGGTCTCGAGCCAGCCTGATCTTCAAATCCCAGTCCTCGTGCGTTTTCAGTTTTGCATCATATCCTCCACAGGAATAGTAGGCTTCCCTCGGCAGGACAAAATCCCTCGGGATCATGCAGGAGCGGGCAAGTATTTGTTCGAAAATCATTCCCTCTTTGATTTGGGCCCCGTTTCCCTCCCTCCGGATGAACTCTCCGTCTGCATCCACAACCACGATATTGGAGAATGCAATCACATGCTCCCCCCGCATCTCCCGGCGATTCCGCAACACGTCCATTTCCATTTCCAGTTTGCGGGGATCGTAATAGAAATCATCGCTGTCAAGCGTTGTAATGAACTCTCCTTTCGCCGCATCCACGGCCAGATGCCTTGCAATCGCGACACCTCGGTTTTCTGCCCCCAGAATTGCCTTGCAGGATCCACCGAAGTTTGTCTCAAATTCCCTGATGAGGTCCTGCGAACCATCGGTAGATCCGTCGTCATAAATGACGACCTCAAGAGGCCTGTAGGTCTGCTCAAAGATACTTCGGAGGCATGCTGGTACGTATTGCCTGTTGTTGTAATTTGCAACAATGACCGACAGCAGTTCGTTTGCCATGTGTCCGGACGGACCCTCGCTTATGAGATCCTCAAAACAGTCTCGCTATTGCTCGCGCTCCAGTCTTTCTTCTACGCTGTACTGGTCCAGTTCATGTATGCTGCACTTCTGTCCGAGGCTGACAACTCCCCAATATATGCGGGGCGCTTCGCCGAGCACCTTGAAAACCACCGCATCGAGTATTCGGTTCAAAACAACGACCTCCATATTTGGATCGATCCTGGAAACCGCAACAGTCACAAAATAATTCCCCTGTAGAAGCCTGCATCGGAAGCGCCATTCGACCCGATAGATGGATCCCTTTTCGACCTCTTTTAACCTCAAGATATCGCGCGTAGAGGCCGTGCTTATGGCGATTCCTTTCTCGTTTCTTATGGCCATATTAAAGAAGACCTGCTCAGAATCGATGTGGAAGCGAACTTTGTAGGAACATACGTAATCTTCTCCCATGACAAGCACATTGACCTTTTCACCGTCAACAGTACTTACCTGAATCTCCTCGAAATCCACGGGAAAATTTCTGTGTTCGATTGCGCTCATGGATTTGAAGCCGGGCAAAAAATAGGCCTTTTGATGACCATCCTTTTCTTCCTTCTTGAGATCCGGCGTCCTCGATTGCCCTTTTTCAGCCCTGCGTTCCCTTTTTTTGCTCAGAAATCGCGCCTTTTCCTCGTGACTCTCATTCAGCTCGATAATCTCCTTCCTTACGGTTTTGGCATCCCCGGCTTTGCTGAAGATCAGCTTCTGGTAATATGCCGTTACAAATTTCGGAGGGCCATCGAGGATCAATTCGCCTTTGTCCATGAGGATCGCCCTGGAACAAATCTGATGTACGGACTGAACGTTGTGGGACACGAAAAGAACCGTGCATCCCGAGTTGAAAAGCGCCTCCATTTTCGCAAAGCACTTCCTTCTGAACAACTGGTCCCCCACAGAGAGAATTTCATCCAGGATAAGGATCTCCGGTTCGATGTGGACCGCCACCGAGAACGCCAGCCGCGCTCTCATACCGCTCGAGTAGACCTTGACGGGTTGCTTTATGAACTGCCCGATATCGGCGAACGCAAGAATCTCGTCCAGCCTCGCGTTCATTTCATCCCTGTCATAGCCCATGATGGAGCCATAAAGGTACACGTTTTCCAGCCCGCTGAAATCCGGATTGAATCCCGTGCCAAGCTCAAGCAGGGCGGAAATCCTGCCGTTGACCTCAACCCGGCCAGAAGACGGTAGGAGAACCTTCGAGACCACTTTGAGCAAGGAGGATTTTCCGGCGGCGTTTCTTCCGACGACCCCAAGGATTTCTCCTCTCGGGACTCTGAGGTTCACTCCCCTGAGGGCGTAGAATCTTTTGTGATATTGTTTTCTGGCAGGGTGAAGCGCCTCCTTGAGTCTGTCCTTGGGCTTGTCGTAAAGCTTGTAGAACAAAGAAACATTCTGCAGGTCGATGGCATTATCTTTGCTGTCGGACAAGGTGAGTCCCATTGCCTTATTTTTATCTCCCACCCAGGCCGGAGGCCTCGGCCTAGGTCATCCTTGTATATTCAACGGGCTCAGCCGCGTCTCCATTTAGACCGTTCATTCGCGTTCGCTCATGCCGTCATATGACGTGAGAGAAGTGAGGCCTGAGCCTCTTAAACACAATGGCCCCGGTGAACAAAAAGAACAAGCAAACATCCCAGTAATAGAGCGTCATATAAGGTTTCTCCCAAAACCAGATTCGATACATCACGCAGTCCCGGTATCCCATGACAATGTAGAACATGGGATTGAGCTTGAGCAGCCATTGGTAATCGGCCGGGACGATGTTGATGTTCCAAAAAAGGGGGGTACCCCAAAAGCCGAACTGGGTCAACACTTTCACAACCTTTCCCGTATCTTCCACAAATACATTGAAGGCCGATACCAGCCAACCGAGGCCAAGGAGAAGCAGGTTCATTGCGAACAAATAGTAGAGAAGCTGCAGATAATAGACCGATGGGCTCACGTCATTGAAAATGGAAATGAGCAGCACCACGAAAAGCAGTGCAACGTGTGAAACCGCATCGGACAGGATATTGACGATGGGAAGGATCCCCAGCCTGAAATCGGCCCTCCTGACCAGATACGAATAATTCCTCATAAGGGTTGTACTGGACCGGAACACCTGTGAGAAGAAAAAATACGACGTCATACCTAGCATCAGATAGACTACAAAAGGACCGCCCACGTCGGAGTTCCCCCTCCCCCTCAGCCCTATTCCAAAGAACAACCACAATACCATCATGAATGCGAGGGGCTCCAGCAGCACCCAGACCGGCCCCAGGAAGGACCCGGCGTAGGTGGACTTGACCTCCCTTTTTGCAAGTTGAAAGATCAAATATCTTCTTTCATAGATATCCTTCAGGAACAGAAGCAATTCCTTATGAATGGTGATGTCCCTCTTCAACAAACCCGAAAGCAGCATTTACCGCCTCTATCTTGGTGATCTGTACCGTTTATCCGTTGAATATGAAAGGCCCCAGAAACCCGGCAAAGAAGTTTGCTTCCCTCTCGAGTCGATCCGTCAAGCACGCTCACGCACTCCGGTTTTGGCCTTCCTCGCGCTGCCGGAGAGGCCCCTCAGGCTGACCATAAGCGGCCAGGCCGCATACCATTTGAGTGGAACCCGTCCCGTATGCCGGCGGACCACTCTCATAGATTCCTGATAGTGCTGCCTCCGCCTGGTCGCGGTCTTTGTCAAACCATGCATTCGGGTGGCCGCCACAAATCTTCTTATGTATTTGAGGCTGCCCGTTTTCTTGTACAGGCGCCACCACAAGTCATAATCCATGGCCATTTGAAGCTCCTCGTTCAGACCTCCGATGCTTTCCCAGGCGGATCGGCGGATCAACGCCGCCGGTTGTGCAATCGTGCAGAAACTGCTGAAAAGCCCTCGATTAAAGCCGGTCGTGATATAGGGAAACAGCTTCGCCCCTCTGGCGTTGATTGTCCAGCATCGGCCGTAAGCCGCTGCGGCGTTTCCATCTCTGTGCAGGGCTTCCACAAGGGCGGCAATGCCAAGAGGCAGAAACAGGTCGTCCGCATTCAACCAGCACACAAACGGGGCCCTTCCTCGGGCTATTCCCTCATTGACAGCCCCGGCCTGACCGCGGTCCGGTCCGATGCGCCACCATGCGAGGTCCGGTGCCCATTTTCGGATGATCTCCGGGGAGCCGTCTGTGGATCCTCCGTCGAGCACGAACACCTCCACCGGCACGTCCTGGGAGAAAATGGAGCGGAGCGCCTCGTCCAGATATCGCCCTTGATTCAATGACGGGACGGCGATGGTGACCAGGGGATCAGTCATATCGGACCATTCCCGCGCTGCACAGCCACTCCAGGATGCGCGCTTTCATTAGATACCAGCCTGCGGCCGCAATCACACGCTCTCGACGGGGAACGTATCCCAGGGATCGAGCCCAGAGTCTTTCCATCTCCCCGCGGCCGCTCACCTCCATGTCCTTATGGGTCTTTTGCTCTTCGTGGATCCGAAACAGACCCAAATAGTGCGGGACGCGCTTCATCTTTGCCCCGGCTTCGCGGAATCGCAGGAGGAGATCCCAGTCCAGGGCAAATCGAAACTCTTCGTCCAGCCTTTCGCCCACTTCCTCCCAGATGCTCCGCCTCCAGAACACCGTCTCCTGGGGGATGAAATCCGCCCAGCTCAGGATTTTGTCATCGTGTTGCGGCAGGATCCATCGACCAATGTCATCGCCCTTTTCGTTTATCAACACTCTCTGCCCGTAAATGACATCCGCATCCGGTGAATCCAAAAAGCATGCGGCGACTGTCCAGAGCGCTCCCGGGGCGAAGCAGTCGTCTGAATTGAGCCATCCCAGAATCTCGCCTCCGGAATGAAAAAATCCTTTGTTCAGCGCCTCTGCCTGCCCCTTGTCAGCCTCGCTGACCCACCACGCAAAATGCCCGGCGTACTTTTCAATGATCTCTCTTGACCCGTCGGTCGATCCGCCGTCTACCAGGATGAGCTCCAAACGGGGATACTGCTGATCGATAATGCTCTTGATGGCCCTTTCCAAAAAACTAGCCTGATTGAGCGTAGGGATGACCATGGATATCTTAGGCAAGTTTTCATTCTTCGTATTTACCCTGATTCTCTTCCGTAAACCCAGTGGCTTTGGATCGTATTGCGGGAAGCAGCGCGTGCATCCGGGCTTTAAGAAGCTCAGCCTCTTTTCGAAAAGCCTTACAGCATTCGCTGAGGACTCTTTTAACAGCGATTTTCGCATAGCCACTTTAGGACATAATTAATCTTTATTTTTT
>CAYVUX010000091.1:0-5515 GCA_964455075.1 uncultured Desulfobacteraceae bacterium
CCTGAGACCCTGCGCTTCGGAATCGATCCCGGGCCGGCCCCCGAAGGGCCGTTTCCGCATTGACGGACACTCTGGATCCCCCTATATTCTGGACCATGTCCGCTCAGGCCTCCCAAGTTCGAGCCATACTCGGGCCCGAAGGCGTGCTCGTTCGAGCGCTTCCGGGGTTTTCCTTTCGGCGGTCCCAACTGGACATGGCTCTCCTGCTTTCCCGGGCATTCGAAGAGGATTTGCCGGCGATTGTGGAAGCCGGAACCGGGACGGGAAAAACCTTCGGGTACCTTGTGCCCGTCATCTTGAGCGGCAAGAAGGCCGTCCTGTCCACCGCGACCAAAAACCTTCAAGAACAGATTTTCTTCAAGGATCTTCCTCTGCTCAGGCAGGCCACAGGCCTTCGGGTGGATGCCGTAATTATGAAGGGAAGACGCAACTACCTGTGCCTTCACAAGTACCATCAGCAGTTCTCCCAGAGTTCGCTCTTGGATCCCGGCAAGGAGCATCTCCGTCGACAACTGGAAGAGTGGATCTCGCATACGGAGCAGGGGGATTTTGCCGAACTTTCCCGGATTGAGGAGGGCGATCCCATCCTGGCCGCACTGTCCTGCCCTTCCGATGAATGCCTGGGCGGCGACTGCCTGTTTCTGGATGAATGTTTTCTGGGAAACCTCCGGAACAGGGCCGCAAGGGCCCGTCTGATCGTGGTGAATCACCACCTGTTTTTCGCAGACCTCAAAGTGAAGCAAGGCGGATTCGGAGAAATCATTCCCCGTTTTCAGGTGGCGATCTTTGATGAGGCCCACGCCGTGGAAGAGACGGCGACGGCCTATCTGGGGGAACGATGGAGCACCCATCAGGTCATGGAACTCGTCCGGGATCTGGAAAGGGAGATCGAAGACGGGGAGGACTCGGACAAAAGGCGCATCCAAGAGTGCATGAGGAGGCTGAAAGCGGGAATCGAGCGCCTGAAAGGATTCTTCTCGGGCCGGGGAGACAAGGAACGCATGGATCCCGAGGTTCTCTCCGGTTTGAGAGAGGGGCCCGCAAGAGATATCCGACGGGATCTGAAAACACTGGCAGAGGATTCAGGGATTTCCGAACGCGATGATCTGCGCATCCAGGCTCTGCTCTTCCGGGCGGGAGAACTGTCCCGGACGCTGGACGACGTCGTCAAAGAGAGGAAAGGAGCCTGGCTCAACTGGTATGAACAGCGAAAGAGGGCCCTGGTGCTTCACGCATCCCCGCTCGACATATCGGCTCCCATGAAAGAACAGCTTTACCGGCGGGTGCGATCCGTGGCGTTTGCCTCGGCCACCCTCTCCACGAGCGGCACCTTTGACTTCATCCGACGGCGCCTCGGAATTCCTGATGAAGCCCTGGAAGGACTCTTTCCTTCGGAGTTCGATTTCGAGCAGCAGGCGCTCATGTACATTCCGAGGGATCTGCCCAAACCCGGCTCCCCCGCCTTCGCCGAGGAGGCCGCGTCCCGGATCCTCGACATTGTCGGACGTACCCAAGGCAGGATGCTCGCCCTTTTTACAAGCTACAACAATCTGAACCTCGTGCACGGGATTCTCGATGGGAGGATTCCTTACACCGTCTACAGGCAGGGGGACGCCCCTCGCTCGGCCTTGCTGGAAGCGTTCAAGCAGGATATCCATTCGGTGCTTCTGGCCACCGGGAGTTTTTGGCAGGGTGTGGATGTGCCGGGCGAGGCCCTGACCTGCCTGGTCATCGACAAGCTCCCTTTCGACTCTCCGGCGGAGCCCCTGGTCGCCGCCAGGATTCAAGCCATCCGGGAAAACGGGGAGGATCCCTTTATGACGTACCAGGTCCCGTCGGCCGTTATTGCGTTCAAGCAGGGGCTGGGCAGGCTTATCAGGAAGGATTCAGACCGGGGTATCCTGGCCGTGCTGGATGTCCGGGTCCTCGAGAGCCGTTACGGGCATCGTTTTCTGGAGAGCCTTCCCAGGATGACCGTGACCCACGAATTGAACGACATCTCCCGATTCCTGGAGACGAAGCCGGACGTTTGAATAATTCCCGATGGGATCCCGAATCAAGGTGTGCGTGGCGCTTAAGAAACGGGCTGCGTGGTCTATGGCTTGGGAAAAGATACCGTATTCCCGGAGGCCCTGCCTTTGAAAGGAGAAACGATGTGACCGCAAAACCCTGGAAAGTGGTTTCGAGCACCCGGGACAAATCCTACCGGGTTTTCAGCCTTAGAACGGATCGCGCCGTGTCCCCGCGTACCGGGGTGGAACACAACTTCTTCATCCTGGAGTCTTCCTGCTGGGTGAATGTCATTCCCCTGACCGAAGGAGATGATGTGGTGCTCGTCCGTCAGTACAGACACGGGATCGGTGCCGTCACCCTGGAGATCCCCGGCGGACTCGTGGAAGCGAGCGATACGCCCATGGAGGCGGCCCGGCGGGAATTGGAGGAAGAAACCGGCTACCGGACGGCAGATATGGTGCTCCTGGGGAGCGTTCACCCCAACCCGGCCATTCAGAACAACCTGTGCCACACATTCCTCGCAAGAGATGTCCGCGCCGCAGGAATGCAGAGCCAGGATGAGAAAGAGGACATTGAAATTGTGCTTTGCCCGCTGGCCGAGATCCCCCGGCTGATCCGGGACGGCACAATCACCCACGCCCTGGTCCTGGCGGCGTTCTACCGGTATTTCATGGAGTTCCAACGAGCCGCCTTAAGGAACCCTTGAGGGCAAAGCGCTTCCGCACGGACGCCGTTTAATGAAGCCCCCGAATAAATCGGCTCAAAGAGGCGACCCCCTCCCGGTCGGCGATTCGCATGGCGCGGGTGCCTATGACGGCGATATCGGCCTTGCCCTTCAGGAAGTCCAAGTGCGCCCTGTTCTCGATCCCGAATCCCACGGCCAGGGGAAGGGTTGTGGCTTGACGGCATTGGAAAAGGTACTCGGTCAGTTGATGCGAAAAGGAGGTCGTCGCGCCGGTCACCCCCTTTCGCGCGACGCAGTAGACAAAGCCTTCCGCCAGGGAGGCGATTCGTTTCATGCGATCAAGGGACGTCACAGGAGAAAACGTGAAAACGGGGGCAAGCCCTTTGTCTTTCATGGCCTTCACGTAGGGCCCGGCTTCCTCCATGGGGAGATCCGGAACAATGCTTCCCCAAAGTCCCTTTGCCTTCATCTCGTCGGCAAAAGGACCCAGACCGAATGTGAAGGGAATGTTGTAATAGGTCATGAGCAGGAAGGGAATGTTAAACCGCGCCGCGGCCTCTCCGGCCAGAGCCATCGCCGCGCGGGCGTTCAGGCCCTGTCTTAGCGCCTCCTCGTTGGCAAGACGTATGGAAGGTCCGTCGGCTACGGGCTCCGAGAAGGGCACCTGGAGCTCCATGAGGTCCACTCCGGCATGAACCATGGCCTCGATGACGCGCAGGCAAATGTCCGGGTTCGGATAGCCGAGGACCACATGGGTCATGATAAGAAGCTCTTTTTCCCCCACTTTGGCGCGAAGCAGTTCCTCAAGCATCATATTCTACCGCCTTTCGCGCGATGAAAGATGTCCAGCCCGGGTCGCCGAGTGCTTCTGCAACGGAGAAAATGTCCTTGTCCCCCCTTCCCGATTGACAGATCAGGATGATATTGTCCGGCGAAAGGGAGGAGGCTTCCTGAAAGGCTCTTGAAAATGCGTGCGCGGACTCGAGCGCCGGCACCAGACCTTCCGTCCGGATGAGAAGATCAAAGGCCTCCAGCACCTCGCGGTCCGTGGCGGCTTCGAACCGCACCCTTCCCGTTTCCTTGAGCCACGCCAGGACCGGAGACACGCCCACGTAGTCGAGTCCGGCAGCCACGCTGTGCGTTACCCTCATTTGCCCTTCCTCGTCCTGGAGGAATATGCTGTGGTAGCCGTGCGCCACCCCTTCCGCAGCCTGGCCCGAGGACAAACGTGCTGCATGACAACCCGTTTCCAGACCGTTTCCCCCGGCCTCCACACCCACAAGCTCTACCGGATCGTTCAGAAAGGCGCTGAATATGCCCAGTGCGTTTGAGCCTCCCCCCACACAAGCGTAAATGCGGGCCGGAAGCCTCCCGGTCTCCCGGAGAATCTGTCTCTTCGCCTCTTTTCCGATGATGGACTGGAAGTACATGACCATTTCGGGAAAAGGATGGGGTCCGCAGGCCGTGCCCAGCACGTAGTGGGTATCCTCCATGTTCGCGGCCCAGTCCCGAAACGCTTCGTTGATGGCATCTTTTAGAAGCCCCGGCCCCGATTCGACGCACACTACCTCGGCCCCGAGGCGCTCCATCCAGAAGACGTTGGTTCGTTGGCGGAGAATGTCCGTTTTCCCCATGTAAATCGTGCAGCGGAGCCCCAGTTTGGCGGCCATGGTCGCTGTGGCGACCCCGTGCTGGCCGGCTCCGGTTTCCGCAATGACCCGGGTCTTTCCCATCCGCCTGGCCAGGAGCCCCTGACCGATGACGTTGTTGATTTTGTGCGCCCCGGTCTGGTTGAGGTCTTCCCGCTTAATATAAATTTGCGGGCCTTCGAGCCGACGGGTCACGTTTTCCGCAAAGGTGACCGGAGTGGGCCGCCCTGAATAGGAAGCAAGCTGATCCGTGTATTCTCTCCAAAAACCGGGTTCCCGCCTCGCTTCGTCAAACGCGGAAACCAGTTGTTCAATGGTCGGAACGAGGATCTCCGGGATATAGGCGCCGCCGAAGCGGCCGTAGCGTCTGGCGTGAAGCATGCTCCAGTTCTCCTCTTTTCATACCGCGAAACCTTTGAAAAGCCCTTTCGCCCGAGGTTGGATTTCATGATCATGGTGGGCGATCCGCTTGAGGCGGACTCCCCAAAGGAATATGCGCTACCATTTGGACGATCGAATGCCGAGCCCGCCGACAAGATTGTGACATCTGGGGATCTTTTCAAGCGCCTCCGTGCGGACCTGATGGAGAAAGCGCCTGACGAGCGGGGCGCTTTTTTCCCCGGGGCTTTTTTCGACGCCGCTGCTAACATCCACGGCGTATGGCCTGACGACGCGAATGGCCTGAAGAATGTTGGAAGGCTTGAGCCCTCCCGACAAAATCAAAGGAAGACCCAGGGCCTTGCCCTTGACGGCGAGATCCCAGTCGAAGGTCCTCCCGGTTCCCCCCCGGGCGTCCTTGGAGCAGGCGTCGAGCAGCAGAGCCCTCACGTGCCCTTTGTAGCGTTCGGCATTCCTCACGCTGGATTCATCCGAAACCCGGACCGCCTTGATTACGCGGGGCATCAGTTCCCTGCATTCTTCGGGAGGCTCCTCCCCGTGGAGTTGAACGAAATCCAGCCCGCAATACCTCCTGACGGTTTCCACGAGAGAAGGTTTCTGATTTACAAAGACCCCGACTGTCTGAATATAGGGAGGGAGCCGGCGAATGATGTTTCGCACCTCCCGAGGATGGATTCGTCGCGGGCCGGAGGCAAAGACAAATCCCAGCGCGTCGGCACCGTGCGTCACGGCGAAAAGCGCGTCTTCGAATGCCCTGATCCCGCAGATC
>CAYVUX010000091.1:5525-9853 GCA_964455075.1 uncultured Desulfobacteraceae bacterium
AGATTTTTACTCTAACCATCGGACGAGTGCTCCCTGCCGGTTTGCGCCGTCGCGGACCGTTTCAACTCAAGAAAACCCGGCCGGCCCGCGGAGATGAGTTCTCGCGCCTTACGCTCCGGATCCGAAGATCGCATGAGAGAACTTCCCACGAGCACAGCCTCCACCCCAAGGCCTTTTACGGACTCGATATCCTCCGCGCTTTCGAAGCCGCTGGCACTCACGAGGACGTGTTCTTCAGGAATCCATGGAGCGAGCTTCCTGGTGGTCTCGATGTCCATGGCGAGGGTGTCCAGATCCCGGTTGTTGATGCCGATGATCCGGGAGCCGCAAGCGACGGCCTTTCTCACGTCATCATGGCTGTGGACCTCTGTGAGGGCGGCGAGTCCCAGAGCCCGGCATTCTTCCAAGAGCCTCGCGAGACGGCTGAAGGAGAGTATCCGGGCAATGAGGAGAACGGCGTCCGCGCCGTAGAGGAGAGACTCGTGCACCTGGATTGCGTCCAGAATAAAGTCCTTTCTGAGTACGGGCAGCGACGTGTGTCTTTTGACGAGGCGCAGGTGATCCCGCTCGCCCTGAAAGAACGCCCTGTCGGTCAACACCGATATGGCGGTGGCCCCGGCTTTCTCGTACATCTTTCCGATTCGGATGGGACCACAAATTCTTGAACCTGGAATCATTCCGGCCGACGGCGAGGCGAACTTGATTTCCCCTATGAGAGAGATCGAATCTCGTCCCGAAATCGCCCGCCTGAAATCGCGGAGACTCTCCCCTGCCGGACCCGTGCTCCGGAGAGGCATCTCTTGCTTCAATGCGCTGATCTCCCGATGCTTTTGGGCCAGGATCCGACGCAGTACCGTTGTCACTTCGGCCTCTCAGAATTCCCTGCGGACAAACGCGTTGCATTGACCGGTGAAATCGATAAGGGATTGGAGCTTCTCTTCCGCGCGGCCGGAATCGATGGCTTCCTCCGCCCGCGTCTTTCCTTCAAGGAAATCCGTGTCCAGCCCGCTCGCCACAAACGCTGCGGCGGAGTTCAAGATTACCATGTCCCTCTTGGGGCCTTTCCGGCCCGCCAGAATCTCCCGGATGATTCTCGCGTTTTCCGTCGCGTTGCCGCCCCGGATGTCCTCCGGCCGGGCCCTGTCATAGCCGAATTCCTCGGGGGTTATGGTGTACGTTTCAACGCGGTTGTCTTTCAGGTGGGAGACCCGGGTCGGACCGCAAATACTGATCTCGTCAAAGGTCCCCTCCCCGCACACCACGAATGCCTCTCTGGTTCCAAGCCTGTGGAGGACTTCCGCCATTTTTTCGGTGAGCTCCTCGGAGTACACTCCCAACACCTGGGCCGTTGCCCCGGCAGGGTTGGTCAGGGGCCCCAATAAATTGAAGATGGTCCGAATCCCGATTTCGCGCCTGGGACCGGCTGCATACTTCATGGCCCCGTGGTACAGAGGGGCATACAGGAACCCGATGCCCACCTGGTTGATGCAGCTCTCCACACTGGACAGATTGATATCGAGCCTGACTCCCAGGTTTTTGAGTACGTCCGCGCTTCCGCATCGGCTGGAAACCGCACGGTTTCCGTGCTTTGCCACGCGAACCCCGGCCCCAGCCGCCACAAAGGCCGTGGCGGTGGAAACATTGAAGGTATTTGTGCCGTCCCCCCCTGTTCCGCATGTGTCGAGGATGGTTTCGTCGTCCACATTGATCTCATCCCGGTCGATATTGAGGAGATGATTGTTCAGATTCAGTCTCGTGGCCTTGGCCCGCACGGCCCTGGCCGCTCCCGTAATCTCTTCCACGGTCTCGCCTTTCATGCGTAGTGCCGTGACGAAGGACCCGATTTGGGCCGGAGTCGCCCGGCCCTCCATAATCTCTCCCATGACGGACAGCATCATTTCCTCGGTGAGATCTTCCCGAGCGATCGCTCTGTTTATGGCCTCTTTAATCATGGTTCTTCCTCCCCTGTGTTCGTTTTGAAGTGGCGCTTCCATCAAGGAAGTGGCTTTGCAGCAGCCCGCAACGTTGCGGGCGTCTTTTGTTTCCCGGCGCGATGCGGAGCGTTTTTTCTTTGGGCCCTGTGCCCTTTTTCGCCGGGGCGCTTTCTGGGGCCGCTTATCCGTCCGGGCGCTCCCCTGCGAACAGTATTCTCGAATAAAGTTGTTGATGATTCGGTCTCCGAACTCGGTGCATAGGGACTCGGGGTGGAATTGGATGCCTTCCACCATACGATCCTTGGCTCTCAGGCCCATCACTTCTCCCTGCCTGGTCCAGGCGGTGATCTCGAGAGATGCCGGGATACGGGCTCCGTCAACGATCAGGGAATGGTATCGGGTCGCGTGGAACTCACCGGGCATTCCACGGTAGATGGTTCTCCCGTCGTGACAAATCCGGGAGCGTTTTCCGTGCATCAATCGATGTGCCCGGATTACGGTGCCGCCCAACGCCGCTGCAATGCACTGATGGCCCAAACAGATCCCCAAAAGAGGAATCCTGGCGGCGAAATGACGCACGATCGCGAGCGAGATGCCCGCCCGGTCCGGCGTGGAAGGGCCGGGGGAGATTACAATGGCTGCAGGACCCCTGTGCTCGACCCATGCCAGGTTGATTTCGTCGTTTCGTCGTACTTCCACGGGCTGTCCCGCGACCTGGAACATTTGAACCAGGTTGTAGGTAAACGAATCGTAGTTGTCGATCATCAAGATCATGGGAGAACCTCTTCTCCAAGTGCCCTGAAAAGCGCCCCGACCTTATGCAGGGTCTCCTCGTACTCTCTGTCGGGGGACGAGTCGGCTACAATGCCGGCGCCCGCCTGGATGGAAACGTTGTCGCCGTGCAGGCAGATGGTCCGAATGGTGATACAGAACTCCATGTTTCCCTGGAAATCGATCCACCCCACGGCTCCCCCGTAGGCCCCCCTGGGAACGGGTTCCAGTTCGCTGATGATCTCCATGGCGCGAATTTTCGGCGCTCCGGTCACCGTGCCTGCAGGAAAGACCGACTTGAATGCGTCGAACCCGTCGCACCCGTGTTTCAAAAGGCCCTCGACCTCGGAAACCAGGTGCATCACATGAGAGAAACGCTCCACCTTCATAAAGCGCGGCACGATTACGGAGCCGGGCATGGAGACCCTGCCCACATCGTTTCTCGCCAGGTCAACCAGCATGATGTGCTCGGCCCTTTCCTTTTCGTCGCGCAGGAGATCTCTTGCCAGGGCAAAGTTCTTTGCCGGTTGGTCGCTGCTGGGCCTGGTGCCTGCGATAGGACAAACCCGGATTCTTTGATTCTTCAGGGAAATCAGCCTCTCCGGTGAGCATCCGATCAAGGCGGTCTCCCCGAAGCGGATGTAGTACATATAGGGAGAAGGGTTCAGTGCGGAGAGTCTTTGATAAACGGCGAAGGAGTCGCCGCACAATTTCCCGGTGAATCTCTGAGAAATGACCACCTGAATGACTTCCCCGGTGCGAATGTAATGCTTGGCCTTTCGGACGGCGGCGCAGAAATCCCTGCGGCCGAAATTCGACCGGAGACCGGAGAGTGTCGGGAAGCCTGTCTCCTCGATTTTTGAAGGATGCCCTGCTACCAACTCCTTTGTCTCGCGGATGTCGACTCGAGCTTCTTCATAGGCGTCTCCGGGATTTCCCCCTCCTTTGAGGTGCACGAATGACACAATCCGGACTATCGAGCTCAGATGGTCGAAGATCACCATTCGCCCGGGCATGATGAACACGCATTCGGGATCTTTGCCGACCCCGGGGCTCATTGCCGGAAGCCTCTCCCATGTCCTAATCAAGTCGTAATGGATATATCCGAAAAGGCCTGCATCGAACGGCAGGACGTGTCGGGGGGCGACAGGTTTGAACTCCCTACACAGGCGCCGGAGACTGTCCATGGGACTTCCGTCTTCAATCCGCCTGACCGTACCGTCATCTTGCTTGACCTCCAGGGCGCGGCCCTTTTGAGATACGACCAAAATCGGCCTGCAACCGATGAACGAGTAGCGTATCGTTTTTGATGCTCCGTTTCCGGACGGGGCGAACGGGTCTATGGATTCCATGAGAAACGAAAAAGATTCCTTTTGCAGTTTTTGATATACAGACGCCGGTGTTTCCTTGAACGACGCAATTTCCCCGTAAACAGCGATAAGAGCGCCTCGAGTGCTCATGGAAAGGAAATCGGAAAGAGACGGACGAATCTTCATGTGCTTCTCCGGACACAAAAAAAGGCCGTGGGAACGGGGATCCCACGGCCAGGTGCAAAAAAACCGTGGGGCCCTCAGGAGACGGCCCCACGGTTTTGGTTCAGATCAGACGAATGCGAGAGGGCTC
>CAYVUX010000092.1:0-9774 GCA_964455075.1 uncultured Desulfobacteraceae bacterium
GCTTGATCACGAGCCCCCCGTTGTCGAGGTCGAACCGTGCCATCCAGGGCTGCTGGGACGAAACGGCCCGGTCTCTCGCGTACCTCAAGGAGGCGGAGATCTCCCGGGAGGCGGTTTTCAGGTTCATGTTCGAAAGGGATCCGGCCATCTTCGGGGCCACGAACACCGTCACGACTCCGATGATCACCAGGACCACCAGAAGCTCGAGCAGTGTAAAACCCGGTTTCATCCCTCGAGATCTTTCCAGCTTACAATGTCGGCGTCTTCGCCTTCTCCCCCGGACGCGCCGTCCGCGCCGTAGGAGATGATGTCGTAATCGCCGTGCTCGCCCGGGCTCTGATAATCATAGACATTGCCCCACGGATCCTTCGGCACCTCCTTGGCCAGGTAGGGTCCGTCCCACTTCTCCACACCTTCCGGAGCCGTGCGAAGGGCCTCGAGCCCCTGGTTCGTCGTGGGATACTTGCCCACGTCAAGCCGGTATGTGTCCAGCGCGGTTTCAAGAAGAGAGATTTGGGCCTTGGCCGCCTTTTGTTTCGAGCTCCCCACCTTGCCGAACATCCTGGGCCCGACCAATGCGGCCAGCAGCCCCAATATGATCATGACAATCAGGAGTTCAATGAGGGTGAATCCTCTCTGGGTTCTGTGTGTTTTCATCATTCCTTACTCCTCGAGACCTTCGAAAAACCCCTTATTTTCTGCGCACCCTAAAGGGTGACGCAGACCCCACCCTGCGGGCGGGTCCCCGGTTTGCCCAATCCCCCGTCTTCGTCGGGGCAGGTCGTCGTTGGGCTCGGACCGTAATCCTCGAAATACCGCAACGTATTCCTGCGGTTCATTTCCTCGCCCGCCTTGACCTTGAGATCCGCCTCAGGCGGAACATTTTTCAAAAGTCTCTCCTCGGTTAAAAGGGCATTTCATTCATGCTGAAAACGGCCATCAGCATGGAGATCACAATGAAGCCCACCATGAGTCCCATCAGCAGAATCATGGCCGGCTCCAGGAAGCTGATCAATCGCTTCACCGTGTTCCTCACCGCCTTCTCGTAGTTTTCCGCAACCCGCAGGAGCATCTCGTCCAGCCTCCCGGTCTCCTCTCCCACCGTGATCATCTGGACCGACAAGGAGGGGAACACATTCTCATCAAAAAGGGGCTCGGAGAGGCGCTCTCCCTCTTTTACCCTTTCGTACACCCTCTCCATAGCCTGCGCGATGACCTTATTCCCAAGAATATCCCTTACCAGCCGAAGCGCCTGAAGGATGGGGACGCCGCTTCTTGTCAACGTCCCCAACGTCCGGGCGAACCTCGCCACTTCGACTTTCCTGGCCAGATCCCCTGCCACGGGAAACTTCAGGATCCTTGCGTCCATTCGAAGCCTGCCCCGCGGGGTCTGCAAATGGCGCTGGAGGAAAAAATAGGCCGCTCCCAGGGCCCCGGCGATCACCCACCAGTAGGCCCTCAGGAACTCGCTGATTCCCAGCAAAACCTGTGTGGACAAGGGGATGGACCGGCCCATATCCGCAAAGATGATTGAAAACTTGGGAATGACGAAGGTCATCATAATCAAAATGGAGACGCCCCCTACGAAAACGAGGAAAAGCGGATAAACCATGGCGGACTTGATGTATTCCTTGAGTTCCTGGGCGTTCTCCAGAAACACCGCCAGCCTCTCCAAAACGCCTTCCAGAACACCCCCCGCCTCTCCTGCACGAACCATGTTCACGTAAAGCCTGGAAAAGATCTTCGGGTATTTCGCCAGGGCGTCCGAAAGATAGCTGCCGCCCTGTACGCTCTTGAGAATATCCTCGATGACTTCTTTGAGCTTTTCCTTTTCCGTGACCTCCATGATGGTGACAAGGGCCCTGTCCACGGGAAGCCCCGCTTCCAAAAGTGCAGACAGGTCCTGGGTGAAAATCAGCACGTCTTTTCCCGAAACCCTGGTGAACAGGGACGAGATGTCCCGGGTGAGCCCTGCGGTCAGGCTGCCCGTCTTGCCTTCCGACGCCCCGACCCGGATCGGAATGTAGCCGAGCTCCTGAACCTGGTCCACAGCGGCTTTTTCCCCCGGGGCATCCACGGTCCCACGCACAATTTTTCCCGTGGGATCCGCCGCCTTGTACGCGTAGTTCGGCATCCTATTTCTCCAGGGTCACCCTCAGCACTTCCGAGATGGTGGTCTTGCCTTCCTTGACTTTGCTCCAGCCGTCCTGCCTGAGGGTCACCAAACCCTTTTTGATGGCGACATCCTTGACCCTCTCGGTACTGGATCTTTGCGTGATCTCTTTTCGGATATCATCGTCCACCGGAAGATACTCAAAGATCGCGGTCCTGCCCCGGAAGCCGGTGTGCCTGCATTCTTCACAGCCTTTGCCTGTATAAAATGTGACCTCCGCCGCTTCTTTAGGCCCGATGCCCATTGACTTCAAAAGTTTCTCCTCGGGCTTGTAAGGCTCCTTGCAGTATGGGCAGATCACCCTGACGAGCCTCTGGGCCAGAACACCCAGCAGCGTGGAGCTCAGAAGAAAACTCTCAACACCCATGTCCAGCAGCCGCGAAATGGCGCCGGTGGCATCGTTCGTGTGAAGGGTGCTGAAAAGGAGATGTCCTGTAAGGGCCGACTGGATGGCTATTTCAGCGGTTTCTCTGTCTCTGATCTCTCCGACAAGAATGATATCCGGGTCCTGGCGCACGATGGACCGAAGTCCGCTGGCAAAGGTCAATCCGATTTTGGGCTTGACCTGAATCTGGTTGACCCCTTTCAGTTGATACTCCACGGGCTCCTCGAGCGTTATGATCTTGTTCTCCGAAGAATTGATCTTGGCGAGGGTGGTATACAAGGTAGAGGTCTTTCCGCTTCCGGTAGGGCCCGTCACGAGAACCATGCCGTAAGGCTGGGATATCAACTCGAGGTATTCCGAAAGCAGCGACTCGGGAAAACCCAGGTTGTCCAGGTCCATGATCAACGTTTCACTGTCGAGTACCCGCATTACGAGGCTTTCTCCAAAAAGAGTCGGAATCGTCGAAATCCGGAAGTCGATCTCGCGGTTGGAGATCTTGAGCTTGATCCTCCCGTCTTGCGGGAGACGTCTTTCCGCAATATCCAGCTTGGCCATGATCTTGACCCTGGATATAATCGCTGCCTGGAGTCGTTTCGGCGGGGACTCCACATCATGAAGGACCCCATCGATACGGAACCGGACTTTAAACTCATTCTCAAAGGGTTCAAAATGAATATCACTGGCCCTCACTTCGACGGCGTTCAGGATGAGACGGTTTACGAGTCGAATAATCGGGGCTTCTGAAGCCAGATCCCGCAGGTGATCCACGTCCTCCTTGCCCTCGGCGGAGATATCGTAGATGTCCTTGTCCTTCCCGGCCTCCTCGATAATCATCTCCAGGGACTGGCTTCCTGCACCGTAAAGCCGCTCGATGGCGTCAAGGATGTCTTCCTCCTGCCCTTTGACCACATCCACATCCACTCCGTAGCCGATTCTGAGTGAATCGACGGTATAAAAGTCCTCCGGATCGGCCATGGCCACCCGAAGGACTTCCTTGTTCATCTCCAACGGGATGAACCGGCACTGCTTCATGAACTTCACCGAGAGCCTGTCCATCACCACCGGCTCCTTGGGGTATTCTTGAAAGGACAACGAATTCATGATCGGGAAACCCTCCTGTTGACGAACATTCAGAATCATCCGTCTTCAGCCGAATAAGGCCGGAGGCGTGAAGGGCTGAACGCTGGTACTTTGGCCTGCAATCTTCGTGCCTTCTTCATGACCGCCGGATCCGCGAGAGGGCGTGTTTTACTCCTGCGGTCCGCACAGTTCTCCCACGACCTTGTCGAGACTCTCCTTCCAGGGCGGCAATACAATCCCGAATGATTCCGTGATGCGGGAACAGTCCAGGGTCGAATAGGCGGGTCTTCGCGCCGGAGTAGGATATTCCGAAGTCGGGATAGGAACCACTTGCCTCACTCTCAGATTCGCCCGGCCCCCTGCCAGCTCAAAAACCGCCTCGGCAAACCCGTGCCAGGTGATGGGCTCTCCTGTCCCCGCACAATGGTACGTTCCCCAGCGAATATTTTCGCCCCGGGAAATGAAATCGGAAATGCTGAGGATCGCTTCGGCGAGAGCGGGTGCAGAGGTCGGAGATCCGTATTGATCGCACACCACCCTCAGGATCTCCCTTTCTTTTCCGAGGCGCAACATGGTCTTGACGAAATTCCGTCCTGCGGCGCCATAGAGCCAGGCCGTACGGAGGATGATATGCTGTTCCAAATGCTTTCGGACTTCGCGCTCCCCTTCCGCCTTGCTCAACCCATAGACGCCCAACGGGCAGACCGGATCGGATTCCCGGTAAGGAGACCTTCGGTTTCCGTCAAAGACATAGTCCGTGGAGACATGGATCAGGGGAATCCCCCGCCGCGCGCAAGCCGCGGCCAGGTGGCCTGGCCCGTCGCGGTTGACCGCGAACGCTTTTGCAGGCTCGGATTCGGCGCGGTCCACATCCGTGTAGGCCGCCGTGTTGACCACCAGGGTCGGGTCGGAATCCCCGACCGCACTTTCGGCATCCTCCGCCCGGGAAATATCCATCTCGGGAAGGTCCAGGGGAACGACCTCATGCCCCCTTGCCGCGGCGTATCCGCAGGCTTCCGTGCCCAATTGTCCGCGGGAGCCGATGACCAGGATTTTCATGGGGCAGGCTCGTAGGCGGGCAGCCGGTCCAGGGAAATATCCTTGAGCGGGGCATAGCCCCGATCCTTGTCGGAAAGGAGCGGTTCCCGAATCGGCCATGCGATTCCCAGGGCGGGGTCCGACCACAGAATGCCCCCTTCGCTCTCGGGCGCATAGAAGTCCGTGCACTTGTAAAGGACCAGGGCCTTTTCGCTCAACACGCAGAAGCCGTGCGCGTATCCCTCCGGGACAAAGAGTTGTCGCCGGTTTTCACCCGAAAGCGCGGCGCCCACCCATTGCCCGAAGAACGGGGAACCCCTTCGGATATCTACGGCCACATCATAGATCTCGCCGGAGAGCACCTGGATCAGTTTTGCCTGGGCTCGCGGATGTTGGTAATGAAGGCCCCGCAGCGTCCCCCGAACGGAAGACGAGAGGTTATCCTGGACAAAATCGGCGTGGATACCGGCGCTCCCGTAGCGGTTTCGCTGGTACGTTTCCATAAAGAATCCGCGGCGATCCTCGAACACGTTGGGTTCGATGACGAAGACGCCCTTGAGCGAGGTCTCTACAACGTCCACCCTTTGCCCTCCGTTTGCTCCAGGATTCGCAAGAGATAACCCCCGTACCCGTTCTTGGAAAGCGGTTCGGCGAGTCTCTCCACTTGTGCCGCATCAATGTATCCCATACGGTAGGCGATCTCCTCGATGCAGGACACCTTCAACCCCTGCCGTTCCTCGATCACCCGGATAAAATTCGCCGCCTGCATAAGGCTTTCGTGCGTTCCGGTATCGAGCCAGGCAATCCCTCTTCCCAGCTTTTCCACATACAGGTCTTCCATCTCCAGATAGACCCGGTTCAGATCCGTAATCTCCAGTTCCCCGCGCGGCGACGGCTTGAGCCCTGCGGCGATTTCGCTGACCCGGTTGTCATAAAAATAGAGCCCCGTCACCGCGTAATTGGATCGAGGGCTCTTCGGCTTCTCCTCGATATCCAGCGCCCTCCCCTCGCCGTCAAACGTCACCACCCCGTATCGCTCCGGGTCCTTTACCCAGTACCCGAATACCCTGGCGCCTCTGGTCAGGGCGGCGGCCTCTTTGAGCTTCTCGGGAAACCCGTGCCCGTAAAAGACGTTGTCGCCGAGGATCATGCACACAGGGTCGCTTCCAATAAACGTACTTCCCAGAACAAACGCCTGGGCCAGCCCTTCGGGCCTGGGCTGCTCCACATAATCAAAGGACAGGCCCCACTGGCTCCCGTCTCCCAACAACCGGCGAAATCGCGGAAGATCTTCCGGTGTTGAAATCACCAGGATTTCCCTGATTCCGGCGAGCATGAGCACCGACAACGGGTAATAGATCATGGGTTTGTCATACAACGGCAAAAGCTGCTTGCTGACCACGTGCGTAATCGGATAGAGGCGGGTTCCCGACCCTCCGGCGAGTATGATCCCTTTCATGTTCCTTTTCCTCTTTCTTTCCAGTGGATCCACGTGAGACCTTTGAAAAAACTCCCTATTTTTTCCCCACTCAAAAGGCGACGCATTCCCCAGGGTGGGCCCTGGTTTCATCGGGATCCGCTTCGGAACTTCCGTATCCTCTGGAAGCCTCCTCCCTATCTTTTCGATTTCGATTTCGATTTGGATCCCGATTTCGATTATCCCAAGTGCTTATTTCCCAACCTGCGGGCGGTCCCCGGTTTAAGGGGGTCTTTGTCGTTCCTATTCCTTGAAAAAATCGATCACGCTTTGAATAATCGCTTCCAGATCATAGGACGGTTCGTAACCAATCAGGGCCCTGATTTTCTCGATGCTGGGACATCTCCTTTCCATGTCTTCGAAACCGGGTCCATAGGCCTTTTCATAGGGAATGTGTTCGATCTCTACATTGCTTCCCACCATCTCCCGGACCTTTTGAGCCAGATCATTGATCGTGACTTCCGAGTCGTTCCCCACATTGAAAATGTCCCCTTCGGCCGCCGGTTCTTCCATCAGGTTCGTAACGGCCTGTACAACATCGTGGACATGGGCAAAACTCCGGGTCTGGTTCCCTTCTCCGTACACGCATATGGGCTTGCCCAGCAATGCGCTCTGTACAAAATTGGGAAGCACCATCCCGTATTGACCGGTTTGTCTGGGGCCAACGGTATTGAACAGCCTGCCGATCACCACGGGAAGTTTCTTCTCATCGAAATAGGCCAGGGCAAGAAATTCGTCCAGGGTCTTCGAGCACGCGTAGGCCCAGCGCCTCTTTTTTACAGAACCCATGACACGATTGTCTTCCTCGGACAGCGGGTGTTCCACGTGCCGGCCGTATACCTCCGAGGTGGAAGCGATAAACACCTTCTTCTTGAAACGATTGGCCAGTCTCAGAACAACCTCCGTCCCCTTGACGTTGATATCCAGAGTTTCCACCGGGTGATCCATGACGTTTTTTACGCCGACGGCCGCGGCGAGATGATAGATATGATCCACTTTGAATATCAGTTCGTTCATGACCGACTCGTTGAGTATCGTATCCACCACCATGTGAAGCCTTTCGTGGTTCTGAATTCGGGCGATGTTGGCGAGCTTTCCCGTCCACAGGTTGTCAATGACAAAGACTTCATGACCGTCGTCCAGCAGTTTCTCGGCCAAATGCGAACCGATAAACCCGGCCCCGCCCGTAATCAGTATTTTCAACGTCCTGCCTCCATGAAGTATCGATCGCAAAGGTCTCACAGGGGGGCAATTCTAGGTCTTTTGAACCACAATTGCCACCCCGCATTCATAAACGCTGCACCACCACACAGCTCCGCTCCTTCGGTGCCACTTGGCCAAAAAAGGGCAACCTACTGAATTGACACGATAATATTTGCTTTCCCCGGCGCCCGGGGCAGCCGTTCAGCCGATTTTTTCCAGGGCCCAATCCCCGATTTGCACCGCGAGCGAGCGGCGGAGCAGCTCCACCGAGACAACCACCTTGTCCGATTTTCCCTTATGACTCACATAGAACCCGGACAGCCCCGTAAGAGGCCCTTCCATGATTCGAACCCGATCCCCTCGTTTCATGAAGGAGCGGTTTTGAACGGTGCGGTCCGTCCCGTCCAATACCTTGAGGGAGGAGATTTCCTCTTCCCTTGCTGGGACCGGCCGGCCCTTGAACCCCACGATTCTCACCACGCCCACGGTCCGTATGAGCCGATGATATTCCTCCGGCTGCAGATCCGTATTCACGAACACGTAGCCCGGAATCATGGGGACCAGGATCTTCTTTCGGCGGTCCTTTCTCCTGCTCATTACCTGGACCCTGGGAAAAAAGGCCTCGATCGACTTGCCCGTGAGCCCGTCATAGACCTTCTGCTCGAAGTGGCTCCGAGTATGCAGGGCGTACCATCGGGGTACGTTTTCCTTGTCGGTGCTCATAAGGTGACAATGCGTTCCGAACTGACCCCGTTGCGAATGAGATAGTCTCTGTCCTGCTCAGGGTCATCGAGCCGGGTGACCAATACCAGATCCCAATCGAAACGACGCAGTCGATCCAGATCTTGAACTTTGTAACGCAGAAAATCCTTGCCTCGCCCATGATCGTCCACGACTCCCAGAAATCGAAGGGTGGTGGACTGGAGGTAAAGATAAGCGAGTTCAGCGACTTCCCCCGCTCCGAAAAAGAGAATCCCGCGAACCTGGTCCTCTTCCATCTCCCTGAACTTGCTCAAGAGCAGATCCTTGATCTCTTTGTAAAACCCCACGGAATACTGGAGGTATTCCACGGTCAGACGGCTTTTTCTTGCAATACCTTTTGGAGTCAAGAAATACTTCATCCGGTTTCGGGGCATGGTTGTCACCTTGAAGTACCCCTTGCTTACCAGGCGCTTCAGAAAAGTGTTCACCAGCCCCAGGGAAAGATTCAGCCGCCGCGACAACTCCCGCTGGCTATGGCCACCGTTTCTCTCGATTTCTCCCATGAGACGGAGGATATGTATGTCTTCCTTTTGCATCCGGCCGGCCCGTTGTAAATGAAAGCGCGATCAACTTCAGCTGTTGGAGGCTCAATGGGTTTTCGGCAAAATCAATGGCATACTGTTCAAAATTTGAACAACATTGTCAAGAAAAAAATCCTTGCGATTCTCATATATTATGCAGCCCCTTAATCGGGAAATCCCGGATGCGCCCTCACGTGCCGAGCTTGAATGAAGTTGCCGGCTTGCCATTGACGAGACCGGTCCTCAACATTATACTCAGGCCCCACGCCGCCGGCAAAACAAGCAAACCTTCTACCAAGGACCGAAAGGAGATGGCAAGCATGGACTGCAATCAGGAAAAGAACAAGGCCGGATGCAATTGCACCTATGAGCCGTGTCCCAGAAAGGGCATATGCTGCGAATGCATCAAATACCACCTTGATATGAGGCAGCTCCCCGCCTGTTGTTTTCCGAACGACGCCGAGGCCACCTATGACCGCTCCTTTGAGCACTTCTCGAGCCTGGTCGGGGCCGGAAAGGTCTAGCACGCTTTGATCCGGAGAGGGTTCCTTTCATGCGGTCTTTGAGCCTTCCCGGCTCAGACGGAGCAACCTGCGGGAGTTGTTGTTCTGTGGAACACGGAATGACCCGCAGGCCTTTTCCATGCGATTCAGCATGATCTGAAGAGGAGAAACATGCTCCGACAGCGGTTGAAAACAGCGTTAGAAAATCTTCCTGAGCAAGGGGGATCGAACAGGGGGCCGGTTTGCCGCAAGTTTGCGTCCGGGGGTCCGGCCCTCAACAGGCGGCCCAAGGCTTGACCCCTATGAAAAGAAAAAGAATTCTCGTCAAGAAACCCGGCGGATACAAGGCCTTTCATGTCGACGAAACGCCTCTCGATCCTCCCTCGCCGGGAGAGGTTCAAGTGGAGGTCAAGGCCTGCGGGATCAATTTCGCCGACGTGGCGGTACGCCTGGGCCTGTACGGGGCGACCAAAGGGAGCTACCCGATCTGCCCGGGCCTGGAATTCTCCGGCATCGTTCGAAAAACCGGTGACGAGGAGGGACGGTTCAGGGAGGGGGACCGCGTGTTCGGAGCCACCAGGTTCGGCGGATACGCGTCCGCCGTCAATACGAAGGCGGAACAGCTCTGGATC
>CAYVUX010000093.1:0-9716 GCA_964455075.1 uncultured Desulfobacteraceae bacterium
CGGAGCCTGTCCCGGACTCCGATCCGGGATCCGGGACAGGCCGCGAGCCGGGATCCAGAAGTTCACGAAAAGACGGCGTTTTTCTGGATTCCGCATCTCCCTTGCTTCGCTTCGGTCGTCCGGAATGACGGAGTGAACCCTCGGGCCAAAAACCGAATGCCATGATTTCTCGCTCCTTTTCAAAGACATCAGGACGCCGAAACCAAGGGAACGATTTTTATTTGGCAACCGTTCGGGATCCATTTTCGGCAAGAACCAAAAATATGCCGCGTGTAGCTTCTTGCGGGCGTTTTCCCGGTCTTCCATGGCGAACATACAATGGCTCGAAATCCTTAACAAAATGATTAACGTCCTTCGCGCGCCGAGGCATGTCCGGCGGGGCGGAAGACGCGGATCCTCGAACACGGCCTTTCTTCAAATGCCAGGCATTTCAAATAGTTGTGGAGCACTCCCCTTTGGTGCACACTCCTCCGTGCACGATTTCCGCTTTTGTTCTGCATTCCGCCTTTTCGGACCGGACGCCTGATTGCATCTCGGCCTTGGGAGGCCGCGCCTTTTTTTGGGCCAATTTGTATTGGTAATACAAACTGTTATGAATATTCTTTCATGGCTGAGCTCTTGTCCGGAGGCACCCGGTCTCTCCCCTGCAAAGGAAAACGGCACGCAACATGCAGTCAGCTCCGTCCCCAAGCATCGGTTACAGGGTTTTGAACACAAGATGAAAGGACTCGCTGCGTGAACGAAACCATGGGGAAAAAGGCGATTGTCTGCTTGTGTCTGGCGGGGCTCCTTTTTGCCTGGACCCTGCCTCATGCCGGGGCTGGATCTCCTGACCCCAACTATGCGTACGAAGTGCTGCTCGATACCCAGCCCTCTTGGGGAGGATCGGTAGAGGTCCGTGAGCGGGGACGCACCGTTGAAGAGCGTGGAATAGACTATATCGTAAGGGCGTTGGCGTTTCGCCCGGAGGCCGCGGAGGATTCGACGCCGGCGAAAGTGCTCGAAACACGCATCCTCAAGTGGGACGGCCGCCGCTTCACGGTGGCAGCCGTGGATCCTTCCTCCTACCCTGTGGGAATACAAAACGGCCGGGACCATACGGATGTAGTGGAAATCCGGGCCCTCCGGGAGGCGCTCGACCGGCCTTCGGGGACGATCCGCGGGTTCTTTCACGCCACCCGAAGGGGCAAGGGGAGCGACTTTACCGGCTATTTCCATCTCGACGCCGGGAATCCCGCGGTCGGCGTTCCCGCCGTGTCCCAACCCGGCCTGATCCTCTCTGGAATCCTTTTCTCCCTTTCGGCGGTGTTCGTGCTTGTGAGGCGCAGGCCGTCTGTCAAGGTTTTCAGTCTGGGGCTCATTTCCGCCTTGTACTTGGCAGCCGTTGTCTCGGCCGCGGTGATATCCCTGGACGGAAAGACTTTCGATTGGAGCGGCATCGCGCCTTGCGTTGTCGATGAACCGGGAGATTCCTCCCAGGGAGACCCCCGGGAGGACATTCGCTATGGATACGTAACCTTGGACCGGGAACATTTCTATTTCCGGATTGACTTGGCCGTTCCGGATGTACCCGCACCCGAGGCGACGCTGACCGCCGAGCCGGAAAGCATTTCTTCCGGCTCCTCGAGCCTCCTCATCTGGGACACCAAGCACGCAGAGCGCGTTGTGCTGGATCACGGGATTGGTCGCGTCGGGCCGAGAGGAAGCCTCCGTGTCTCCCCCAAGAAAACAACCACTTACGCCATTTCGGCTGCGGGTGGTGGCGGCTCGGCAACGGCGAAAGCCACAGTGACCGTCCATGAAGACCCGTCAAACCTGGCCGTGGCCATTGTGAGTCCGCCTGACAAGGCGGAGGTTGCCGCAGAAAGCATCCAGGTGAGAGGCACAGTGAGCCCTTCTGAGGCCTCGGTTTTCGTAAACGGGGTGGAAGCCGTGGTGGCGGGAAACGGGTTCATCGCGGAGGGCGTCCCCTTGGTCTCCGGATGGAATACGATTACGGCCGTGGCCCGCCTTGAGGACCACGAGGCGCTTTCCCGCGTTTCTGTATTCCGGGTCCCGGACGTGGATTTGACACCCGTGAAGGTCACCGTAGATTCTCTTTCCGAGGACCATGTGAGCCTCAAGGTCTCCGGAAAGGCGACCGTGACCGTTGAAAACCGGGGAGTAGGGGAGCCGGCCTTTTCGTACCAGGTGGTGTTGTTTGAGGATGTCAATTACAGCGAGTCCTACGAGGGCGAAAAAGACCGTCTTCTCGGCGAAGTCGGCGTCTGTTCCGGACCCGGCGGCGGGGAGAGACAGGATTTTTCGGTGGAGTTTTTCGGGGAGCTCCTTTTCCGGAACAACCGGCTATTCGTCTTTGTGGACAGCACGGACGCCGTATCCGAGTCCAACGAATCGAACAACGTGACTTGGACAACGGCGAAGGGAAACGATCTGACCGCTTCGTTTCTCCGGGTGACGGATGAGGCGTGCCCGGATTTCGCAGCAGTTTCCGTGCGCCTTGGAAACGCGGGGGCCGCTCCGGTCGATGAAGGCGTTTCCGTTGCATTCTATGAGGGAGATCCGGAAGGCGCAGGCGTGCTCATAGGCACGGTGCTGAGCACCAAAAAGCTTGAACCGGGGCATTATGAGGATGTGGTTCTTGAATGGATTGAACCTCCTACCGGATCGAAGCTCTTGTACGCCCGGGTGGACGATGACGGAACGGGGACGGGGCGAATTGACGAGGTGAACGAGGAGAACAATCTCGTGTCTTTGGAAACGGCCTTTTGCGGAGCGCCGCTTTGCCCCGGGGATGGAGCCATCTGCGGTCAGGTGATTGACGCCGTAACGGGCTCGTTTCTGCCCGATGTGGAGGTGATTCTTCACCGGGCTGAGGCGGGTGTACCCGGTACCGGTCATGCGAGATGCACCTCCGGGCCGAACGGAGGGTTCGTTTTCTCGGACCCCGAACCGGGCGGGTACATCCTGTCGGCCGCTCCGGAAGGCTATATTCCCGTGGAGCGCACGGTCGAGCTTCCGGAGGGCGAGACGCTTGCGCATAAGGACCTGGTCCTCTCCCCTTTGTTGGCTCCGGACGAGGTCCGAATTGTGCTCACCTGGAACGACACCCCGCAGGACCTGGAGGCCCACCTCACGTCACCGAACCCGGACGGCTGCCGCCATCACTGCTTCTACTGGAACAAGATTGCGCCGGCGGCGCACCTGGACAGAGACGATCGCGACGGCTACGGACCGGAAACCGTTACTGTCATACCGAGTAGACCCGGCACCTACAGGTATTATGTGCACGACTTCTCGAACCGACAGAGCTCCTCCAGCCGGGCCCTTTCCGAGTCCGGGGCGACCGTTACGGTGTACAAGGGATCCGGGGATCCGCCCCTTTCTTTTCGTGTGCCGCCGGGTGAGGGGACCGTGTGGCACGTCTTGAACCTTGACGGGACTACAGGGACCGTCACCGCGGTCCAGAAAATGACCAGCCAGGTGCATCCCGGAAAAGTGGATTTTCCCGTGATTGTCTCTCGGCCTGTGACAAGGGCTGCGGTAGGAGTCCCGTATGCATGCCGGATTATGGCGGAGGACCCGGACGCCGATGTCCTTTCCTACGCCCTGGCTCGCGCGCCGGAGGGGATGGAGATCGATCCCTCGACCGGTCTTATCTCGTGGACTCCCAGCGTCGAGCATTCGGGCAAAATCCACCATGTGCAGGCCCGGGTCAGGGACGGGCGCTGCGGAGAGGACGAGCAAGCCTTCTTTGTATTCGTGCACACGGTCGTCGTGCCGGATCCTATCCTCAGAGCCGAAGTAACGCCCTGTTCCGGCTTTAATCCCGGGGGAGAAATCACGATCACCTGGAACAGCCAACACGCCGAGGTCGTTGAAATCGAACCGGAGATCGGTGAGGTGCCGCTTGAGGGGAGCCTCACCATGGATTCGCCCCTGGAGCCGACGGTCTTTACGATCACGGCTTCGGGCCTTGCCGGAACCGTGGAGAAGATGCTCCCTCGCCGGCCCGAGATTGATTTCTCTACCGACTGCATTCCGGACGAAGGAGGTAGCGGTGCTCTACGTTGGAACATCTCCTGCGCGGTCACAAGGCAGATTGATCCGGGCATGGGAGAAGTTGTTGCCCCTGCCGGGTCCGTGATCGTGGACTATCCCGGGGTCTATACTTTCACCGCATCGAATGGGGCCGGCACCACCCGAAGAACAATCGCCGTATCCCGCTGCAGTCCGGAAAAGCCAATTTGCGATTTCCATGCCGATCCATCATGCGAGTGGGATTCCGGAGAACCGGTTACCCTCACCTGGGAGACCTCCCGGGCCGACTCGTGCAGCATCAGTCCCGGGATCGGCAAGGTGCCTTGTGACGGATCGGCAGTGGTTATCCCTGCCGGGCCCACCGACTATACCCTCACCGCTGTGGGCTCGGGAAAGAAGGCCGAGTGTTATGCGCAGGTCCCGACAGCCCCTGCAGCCACCTTTCTGGCGACCCCGCTTTCTCTCCTCCCCGGGGAAAGCGCCACACTCACGTGGCACGCGCTCTGCGCGGACATCTGCACGATCACCCCGGGAATTGGGGAGGTGGATCGGAGCGGGACGCTCAGGGTCAGTCCGGAGGCGCTTCCCGCCACCTACACCCTAACTGCCTCCAACGAAAGGGGGTCCTTCACAAAGTCGGTTGCCTTGCGCCATTTTCCGCCTTCCGCCACGCTGAATGCCAGTCCCCAGCTCATCAAGGTGGGCCAGAAAAGCACGCTCACCTGGAGTGCGAAGCATGCCGCGTCCTGCGTGCTCGAACCGGATATCGGCCCTGTGTCTCCGGCGGGGACACGGAGCGTAAGCCCGGGCAAGAACACCGTGTATACCCTGACCGTCTCAGGCCCTGGCGGCACTGTCCGGGACAGGGCAACCATCACGTACATCTCGCCGGCAGTGGAGATCCAGGCAACCCCTGAGACCATCCCCGTGGGGGACACGGCCACCCTAAGCTGGGTGGTCAGCAATGCCACCGAATGCGAAGTGGATCACGGGATCGGGAGCGTGGAAGAGGCGGGAAGCGTGGATGTCCAACCTGAAACCAATACCACCTACACCATCTCCGCGTCCGGTCCTGGAGGCACCGCCACGGACAGCGTGACTGTCACGGTCACACACCCGCCGTCCATTTCCATTCTTCGACCCGGCAGCGCTTCCGGGGGAGATGTGGCCCATCAAAGCTACCGTGTCTCATGGACCGACGAGGATCCGGACAGCGATGCACAGATTTCCCTCTATTACGACACCGACAAAGCAGGGACGGACGGTGTTTGGATAGTAGAAGGCCTGAGGGAAGACCCGGATGGAAAGGTCGGAGATGCATACCTTTGGGAGACCCTGGAAGTTCCGGAGGGCACGTACTACGTGTACGGAATGATAGACGACGGGGTTCATGATCCAGTGATCTCTTACAGTGAAGGGACCGTCATAGTGGATCACAGTCTGGAGGAAATCCCCCTTTATCCCGATAGCGATGCCGAAGGAGCCCTTTTTGGATCCTCAGTCTGCATAAGCGGCCGTTTCGCCATCGGGGGCGCTCCTCGGGATGACGAAAACGGCCTGAACTCCGGAGCGGCCTATGTGTTCCGGCGTGAGGGAGGTGCGTGGATCCGGATGAAAAAACTCCAGGCGCCCGCTCCTCGGGAGGGGGACCGGTTCGGCTCCGCGGTCTCGGTTAGCGGAGACTGGGCCATGGTGGGTGCTCCGGGAGATGACGGGGAGGCGGAGGATGCCGGGGCCGTATATGTCTTTACTCGCGATGATGAGGAGTGGATCCACGAAACGACGCTCAAGGCCCCCGTGCCAACCGAAGGATACCGTTTCGGAAACGCAGTATCTCTGAACGGCGACCATGCTGTCGTGGCCGGGTTTTGCGAGGACGGCGCGTCGGAGGGCGTATGCGCCTGGATATTCCGGCGGGAGGGGAGGGTCTGGACACCAGAAGCCAGGTTTGCTCGGAGTCTGGGGTCAGGGATCTACGGTTCCCCCAGCGTGGACATTGACAGAGGGACGGCTATCCTCGGGGTGCGGATGGCCGTCCCGGGTGGGGGGAGACGCGCCTCGGCCTATGTATTTGAAGAGGAAGGGGGATCGTGGACGGAACAAACAACGCTCGAGAGTGCAGAGAGCGCCGATGATTTCGGCCATGCTGTGAGCATCCACCACGATGTCGCTGCGATAGGGGCACCCGGAGATCATGCAAAAGACCCGTCTTCAGGGGCGGTCTATGTGTTTAGCCGTGAGGGGAATGCATGGGTCCGGGAGGCCCTCCTCAGGGCGAAAGACGGCGCCGAGCTCGATCGCTTCGGGCAAGCGGTTTCTGTAAAAGGCGAATACATTCTGGTGGGCGCTCCCGGTGACGATCCCTCCGGGCACGATGAGGCGGGAGCCGTTTACGTATTCAAGAGGGGAACAGCCGCCGGAGAAGCCGAAGGGGGCGAAGGTCCCGTCTGGAGAGAACATGCAAAATTCGCTGCAGGAAACGCCTGGGCGGGGGATCGTTTCGGATGCTCTGTGGACCTTTCAGACGGTGTGGCCATGGTGGGTGCCCCGTGGAAGGATGAAGAAGGAGAAGATGCCGGGGCTGCATACCTTTACCCGGTCTATTTGAGCGCAGATCTGCGCGCGGAGCCCGGGGTTATTGTGGTCGGCGATTCGGCTTTGCTGAGGTGGAGTTCGGTCCTGGCCGAGTCCTGCGAACTTGCGCCGGGCATCGGGGTAGTCGATCCAGACGGGATTCTCTCCGTTTCCCCGGCCGAAACAACTACCTATACCCTTCAAGCGTCGGGCCCACAAAAGACCGTACAGTCGAAGGCAACCGTTTCCGTGATCGATCCGGCAAGCCCCGTTGCCGTCACCATCGGTGCAGAGCCTCAGACCATTGAACTCGGGGAATCTTCGACGCTTTCCTGGGTGGCCGAAAACGCACTATACTGTGTGATTGAACCTGGAATCGGCAAAGTGGATGTTTTAGGGTCCATTGTAGTGGCTCCGACGAAAGACACCACGTACACAATAGAGGCGGCCGGCCCCTCGGGCACGAAAACGGCTAGCGTGACGGTCTCCGTGATCTGTCGTTCGCCTTCCGTGAGTGCAACCATAGATCCGGAAACCATCGAGATCGGAGAATCGGCCACTCTCTCATGGAATACCGCCTTTGCGTATTGCTGCGAGATCGAGCCCGAAATCGGCCCCGTGGAACTCAAGGGGTCCCGAAAGGTCTCGCCGCGGGATGAAACCACCTATCGTGTAACAGCTACCGGTCCGTGCGGGACCACCACAGAATCCGCAACCGTTATTGTAACCGGGCCGCCTTCCATAGAAATAATTGCCCCGGGTGGTGCAGGCCAGTATGCAGACAGCCGGTTTGAAATACGCTGGGCCGATGAGGGGCCCGGGCGGGATGCAGCCATCTCGCTATTCTACGATACGGATGCTGCGGGACAGGACGGAACCTTGATTGTATCGGGGCTCAATGAAGATCCGGACGGGAGCTCGGGCGACGTGTATCTGTGGGATACGGGAGGAGTCCCGGAAGGAGTCTACTACATCTATGCGGTGATCGACGACGGCGTTCACGAACCTTCTGTCGATTACAGCGACGGAACACTCGAGATTATCCATGCCGTTCCGGAAAGCATTAAAATTACAGCCAGGGATGCCGAGCTGGGGGATGCCTTTGGGAAGTCTCTGGCCCTAAACGAAGACGTCGCCCTCGTAGGAGCTCCGAAAGATGACGTGGAATCTGCAAGGGACTGCGGGTCGGTCTATGTGTTGGGGCGCCAAGGCGCGGTCTGGATCGAAGAGGCGAAGATCACAGCCCCGGATGGGGAGGGATTCGAGGAATTCGGGACTTCGGTTTCCCTGTCCGGCGAGTATGCGGCGGTGGGAGCCCCTTATGGCCTTAGCCCTGACGGCGAGACCAGCGGAGCCGTCTATGTTTACAAAAGCCATGGATCCGAGTGGAAAGAAGAGGTGAAACTCACGGCCGGAGATGCTTCAGCATACGACAGGCTCGGATCGTCGGTAGCCATAATCGGCGACAGGGTGGTTTCAGGAGCGAAGGGCGATGATGACGGGGGCTCCAATTCCGGTTCGGTGTATGTCTTCAAAAAGGGAGCGGAAGGCTGGGTCCAGGAGGCCAAGCTTACTGCTTCCGACCCACAAAGGAATGCCTATTTCGGCAGTTCGGTCGCTGCTGATGGAGGGCTGATCGTTGTAGGGGCATACGGGGATGCCTCAGAGGGATACGATAGGGGTGCAGCCTATGTCTTTGAGCGGAAAGGGGGCGAATGGGTTGAGAAGGCAAAGCTCATCGCTGCAGATGCGGAAGATTTCATGAACTTTGGATATGCGGTTTCCGTCGATGGGGATATGATCGCGGTTGGCGCGTATGGCGATGACGAGGCCGGATTGGGAGCAGGGGCCGTCTATGTATTCCGAAGGGACGGGGAAATCTGGGTCCAATCCCAAAAGCTCATGCCCGAGGAAGCGCCAAAACATGAGAATTTCGGCCGCTCCGTGGCCACGTATGGTGATTTCATGGTCGTGGGAGCGCACGATTACTTCGGAAACACACCCGGTGCGGCTTATCTCTACAAGCTGGTGGATGGCCGCTGGAAGGAGCGGGGCAAACGTAGGGTCGAAGGTATCCCAGCCTACGGCCACTTCGGGTATCCGGTCGCAGTGGATGTTGGATTTTTCATCGTGGGTGCGCACAAGGACGACAAGGCAGGCTATGATTCGGGCTCGGCGATGATTTATCCGATTACTTCGACGAGCATTACATCGGATCCGCGGGAAATTATTGCAGGGGAAACCGCATTGCTCTCGTGGGAATCGATCCATGCCGAGAGCTCCATAATCGAACCCGGAATCGGCAGCGTGGGAGCCGTTGGATCCGTATCCGTGACGCCGGATGCGACAACCACTTACACCATCTTCGTGGAAGGACCTGGAGGAAAGGACTCCGACAGCGCCGTTGTAGAGGTTCCAGACGTTCACGTTCCGACCGCGGAGATTAGTGCGGATCCATTGGAAATCAAAAGCGGAGATCCGTCAACCCTTTCGTGGAGCGCAAAGAACGCGGAATTCTGCATGATTGAACCGGGAATCGGGAGCGTCGCTCCGAGCGGGTCGCTCGTGGTCTCTCCCGATGAAACCACCACATATACTCTCACGGCCACGAGCCCGGCAGGAACCGCATTGGATTCGGTGACCATTTCGGTTGAAGCTCCATCCATCGTGCTGGAAATCACTTCACCCGCCGAAGGTGCGAACATATCACGGAGCGAGGTAATGGTGGAGGGTACGGTAATCAACCTGTCCGACTTTGAGACGGGTGTGGCAGTCAACGGCATGGTGGCTTTGGTGCACGAGGGCCGTTTTGCAGCAAATCATGTGCCGCTTGAAGAAGGGGAAAACACCATCGCCGCAACAGCCACGGATACAGAGGGGAATGTCTGCGAGGTTTCCATCACCGTTGACGTGGCGCCTGCTGTTCATTATGTAAGAATCAGCCCGGATTCAGAGTCCGGGATTTCCCCCTTTGAAACGATTCTAAGAGTTGAAGCAAGCTTTCCTTTTTCAGAGGCATCGATCTCCTACACCGGTCCTGGGCAGGTGCTATATCCGGAAAGCACCGCCGAGGAATACAAGGTCAGAGCGGCAGAAGAGGG
>CAYVUX010000094.1:0-3549 GCA_964455075.1 uncultured Desulfobacteraceae bacterium
TGGGTGGCGGCCAAACGCGGCCACGATGTCCATCTTTTTGAAAAGCAGCCTACCCTGGGAGGGCAGCTCCTCTTTGGAAGCGTTTCCGGATACAAGAAGGAGCTTCTTCATCTGATTCAGTTCCAGAAGACCCAGATCGAAAAATTCGGCGTGAAGTGCCATCTCCGGTGTGAGGTGACCCCGGACATGGTCAAAATGGAATCTCCCGATGTGGTCGTCCTCGCCACAGGCTCCCAGCCCTATTTTCCGCCTGTGGAAGGCGGGGACAAGCCCGGAGTGGTGACTTTCGAGGATGTGCTCGGCAGCGAACCGCCTTCCCCGAAAAAGACCGTGGTGATCGGTGGCGGGGCTACCGGGTGCGAGGTCGCCCTGCACCTTTCGGAACAGGGCAGCGACGTGACCATCGTAGAACTGCAAAAGAAGATGGCGCCTACACTGGAGAGCATGACGAGAAAACTGCTCCTCCGGAAGCTCGGGGAGCGGTCCGTAACCATGCTGACCGGGTACAAGTTGTCGAGGATCGAAGACCAGGTTGTGGTGGTTTTAAACGCCGAGGGACAGGAAGAGAGCCTGCCGGCCGAGCGGGTGGTGATGGCTGTAGGCAACCGGTCGGACAACCGGCTTTACCAGGAGATCAAGTCCCTGGGTTTCGAGATCCACCAGATAGGAGACTGCCTCGAACCGCGAAGCGCCAAGGCCGCCATCTACGAGAGCGCCGTGCTGGGCCGCGCCATATAGAGGCTGTTGGAAAACATTCATCCTCAGAAACCAGGCCAGCCTTGATCGGATCGGAAGATCTCCGCTGAACCGCTTACAGAGATGCCCTTATTTTGAAACCCAACATTTGATCTGACAAACACCCGAGGAAAGTTCGAATCCTTCTTGATGCCCGATTTGCCTAGCCTTCATATCGTAGATTTTCAAAACTTCAGATAGTAGCTTTCAACAAATTGGTAGCCTCAAAATTGGAGCTTACGATATGGAGAACGTCCCAGGGAGGGGCTTCAGTCCATTGCATTGCGGGTGGCGGAAAGTTGCGACCAGCCGCGACACGAGCCTTCCCCCCAGTCGAGTGTCCAGTTGAATACGCCCTTGGCCTCGTCTCCTTGAAAGACCAGCGATACGAGTCCCTCAGTGGTCGCCGCGCCTTCTGTGTACGGCCCCAGAAACTCCGTTGCCTGAGCTCCCTCGACCGTCCCCTCATACGTTCTGGCAGGCCCTCCTTCAGAGGCACATGTCACCCGGGCCCGGCACCCTTCCTGAACCACGGTGCATTCGCCCGTGACCACGACGGTCTCGCCGTCACAGCGGTGAATAGTCGCTTTACCGTTCCAGTCCCCTGAGATATCTGCGCAGTCGCCCGCCCCTTCGACCGGCCCCGGGTAGTACAGAAGCAGTTTCTTTCGATCGTCCACCGTGCCATCGGGAAAGAGGCTTTCCGCTTTAACCTCACCGATTCCTAAAGCGCGCCAGGAAATCTCATAATCTCCTCCGGGGGTGCCCATTTTCACCTTGAGGCAGTCTGGAAATTCCCCGGCTGTCGTGGAAACGTCCTCAAGTCCAAGGACCTCGAAACGAATATTAAAGGGGAATCGCGATCCGTCGGGAAGTACTGCGGTGGAGGAAAGTGTCCGGTTGTCCCCAGGCTTTATAATCCGTTCGGACTTTATGGGTGGATCGAATTGCATGAGGCCCAGTGGGTCTTCGTTCCAAGGCGGATCGGCGACCTGTTTTTCGCCGTGGTAATAGAACCACTTCTCATCAGCCGAAAACAGCTCGTAGTCTTCAATGGAGGTCATGTTTTGAAAATCCGAGTCGTAGTGGGCAACCTGCAAGGCCTGGACGCCGTGTATTTTTTCATCTCCCAGCACGGAGTCTTTCGAAAGCCATGTTCCGGATCCATCCACATCAGTCACTAGATAGATCCAGTACGTGCCTTCTGCAAGCGGCGTATAGTCAAGGTAATCGTAAATCAAATCGAGGGATGTCGCCCTCCAGCAGAACAGGGAGTGATCTTCAGGATGGGCGTAGAAGCCTAAGCGGACTTCGAGCTTTGGACCGCCTTCGCCTACTTGCAGACAGGAGATCACCATATCAAGGCTTCCATCGATGGACCCGCAAGGAGAGCCCTCGGCCTTTTCCAGGCCTTTGAACCTCCAGCATAATACATCCGGTTTCCAGGGGTCTTTGGAGAATGCCAGATGCACACCCAAAAGCCCCCCGGTGGGCTCAAACCGAATGCTTGGGATCACGATATCGCCGTTAGCCTGAAGCGTTGCACAGGTAGCATATAGGTTTCCACCCTGCAAGCAAAAACATATCCCAATCGCCATGAAAAGCCATCTCTTCTTCATCGTCTCTCCTTTCGGGGGGTAGTAGCATCCATCGGGGTCCGCTCCCGGACGCAGAGCACCTCATTAAGCCGGGGAGTCCAATCGTGCTTTCCCCAAAGAGCGACCTACAAACCCCCCTCTCCTGTGAATCTCCCTTTTTCCAAGCTCGGGTTTTCAGCCGAATGTCTCTGCCCCGAGGCCGAGCCTCTCATATTTGTTTGCGTCTTGAGCCTGTGGTTGTTGGAGATTCGAACTGGAAAACGAAACGGAAAACCTCTAAGCAGGTTTCACTGATCAATGCCTATACCATGCCGTTATGCCCCGTGTCCATTCATTCTGTTCCAAACCTGTATGGACAATCTTGACTTTTGCACGTTTTTTGGGCTATATGCAGACAAATTATTTTCTGATTTCGGTGGCTTTGTGCTTTCACTTTTGTCTTCTCGATATCTGGCAACTATTGAGGTAATTTTGGCGAAACAGCGTAAACGCCACTAGGGCGTCATGGGTAATGCACCTATCATTCGCTTCCCATAATTCGTCTGCGTAGGCTACGAAACGGTCCCGTCAATTACCATTTGCCGCCATAACAGTTATCATGCAAGGAATCCATGCGCTAGATTGGGAAGGAGTCTGCCATGTCACAATGTATCCGCCTATTGGGGATTGCTGGCCTGCTGCTCTTCACGCTGGTTGCCTTTCCGAATTGTGAAAAATACAAAATTGAGCATAGCGACGATGTGGACGAACTGTTCGAATATGTTCGCTATCAATCGTCCTGCAATGATTTGTGCGAAATGGCAATAGACAGGATCAAGGCACTGGCCGAACGAAATAAAGATGCCAAGATCTGGAAACGCCTATTCAAGCGCTTTCACGAATGGTATCATCGTGACCCTCCAGAAAAGGGCCGGCAGTTCGAGATGATAGAAGAGATAAGGGATCCCGAAGTTCAGATAGAGGTGGCGGCTTTGGTGGCTGAGGATGACGATTTTGTGATGTACGGCCTTTATGACCGGAAGATGGAGAAAGGTTTTGCTCCGTATGCGTCTGGATGGCAAGATCTTGTCCACGATATAGAGCATGATTTTCCATTGGCCATCATCGCCCTCCATGCGCCGAATGAGGCCCGGGCCGTCGAGGCCGCGCGCAAAATCAGCGGGGTCGAAGCGCGTGAGTACGTGGCAAGCCTAGCAGAACGAGCTCCAGTTGGAGT
>CAYVUX010000094.1:3559-9700 GCA_964455075.1 uncultured Desulfobacteraceae bacterium
GTTGCCGTTGTCTCGAACATTGTGAACCAAAAGGTGTTGCACGACATTGCCACGAATGACGAGGGAAATTTGGACATCAGGCTTGCAGCAGTGGCCAAGCTGTCCGCCGGAAAGATGCTCTATGACGTGCTACTGGAGAATGACGACAGAGTGAGGACCTCCGCCATGTCCAGGGTCAGGGATCTGAAGGATCTGTTTGGACTTGCTGACTGGCTGATTGAAGTGGTAGAGGGCCGGAATGACCTTCGCGAGAAAATCTCTTATAAGGTCTCTTACGAAGATAAGAAAAACATGAATATAAAAGCCGCGAAAATTCTGTCTCCGATTCTGGAGGAGTTGGAAGACTATGAAGAGTTTGCCACTTTACTCCGGAAAGAGCTTATAGGTAGCCAAACAGTCTGGAATATATTTTTTATAATGGCGAAAAGGTGGCCGGACAGGATAGCAGAAAACAGGGATTTCGAATACTTATGGAGTAAACATCCGGGCTTTCCTGGAAGCAGATATGAAAGGCTTTTGGAGGCTGTTAAGCTAATAGAGGATCAGGCAGTGTTATCTGAAATTATTTCATCGCCGGGCATGGTGGCCTATCTCGTAAAAATGAAGGACAGGGAATCCAACCGAATCGTAAGGAACGCCGTGGGCAAGATCAAGGACAAATCCATGCTCAGCGACCTAATTCATGCGCTCTACAACCTGCCGCAAAATGTAAAGGGAAGCGAAGAATACCGCAACCAGTTGACGAGAGCAATTGGAGCTCATTTAGTGGAAATCGGTTACGTGTCCGTGCCTAACAAAATTTTCCATGCTTGCAGTGAATTCCCGGATAATTGCTCTGTGCTATGGGCCTATCTTTTCTCCCCTGGGTTTAGAAATAAATACGGCTTGGTCAATATCCAGGTTGATTATGGGTTGTTGGAAGAAGTTCAATATATGCCCAGAGGAGTCATACAAAGATACAAGACGGTTTTGACGATCAATAATTCCAAAGGAGAAGTTCTGGGCTCCTGGAATTTCTTGCCCATGCAGGCGGGTCTGCGTGCTTCTTTCGTGCGTTCTAATCTAAAGAAATGGTACGGCCAAATCGACGCCGAGCGGGTCATCCAAGATCTGCGCAAGTAAGCTTGGTCATACAGAGGGAATTGCCGGCTCTTTGCGGACTGCTGTGCAGGGGGAAGGTGGAAATTTCCTAGGAGTTGGAGAGCTCCCTGTACGCCGACTGGATCTCCTTGAACCTTTTCTCCGCAAGATCCTGAAATTCTTTGCCCAGATGGGCCACCTTGTCCGGATGATAGCGGTTTGCGAGCCGGCGGTAGGCCTGTTTGACCTCTTCCTGCGACGCACCCCGCTCGACACCGAGCACATCGTAGGCATCCTGGGGTTCGGTTTGCCCCTGATGGGGTCCCTCCCTGTAACTGGAACCGGTCTGCCGCTGGGAGCCCTGGCCGGCTTGCCCGGTATAGGTCCGGGAGTTGCTTTGGGGCCGCTTCTTGTAGCCCCTGTAAAACCACCAGAGAATACCCAGAATGATTAGAAGCAGTTTCATGAATCGGCCAACCCCTTGATCAATCGTTCCGGGACTGCACCTCCTCGATGATCGATTTACCGTGTCGCTTCAGAAATTCATCCAGGTCCTCCTCAAAATCCTTCATCATGTTGATGCCATGAACTTTGAGGTAGCGGTTTTCGAGCAGACAGTTCGCCGGCCTTTGAGCGGGCAGATTCAAATCTTCCATCCGACAGGGCTCTACGGGCACATTGAGCTTCAGCTTCCTGATAATGTATTGGGCCCATTCAAACCGGGTGCAGTAGCCTTCGGCCGTGGCATGATACGTCCCCCGGTAATCATCCTTCAGCAGTTCCTTGATCTGAAGAGCCACGCGGTAGGCCCACGTGGGAGATCCCACCTGGTCATCGGCAACCCTTAAGGGCTCATCTTTTCCGGCCAGGGCTTTCTCTATAATGGATTTTACGAAGTTATTGCCGTGAAGGCCATACATCCAGCCGGTTCTCAAAATGATGTACTGGGGCGAGTTTTCCCGGACCGCCGTCTCGCTCTCTGCCTTGCTCTTGCCGTAGGCGGAAAGGGGCCCGATGGGGTCGTCCTCAAAATAGGGCTGGGGAATTACCTTCCTGCCGTCAAAGACATAATCGGTCGAGATATGGACAAGCCTGCATGCAAAGCGCGCCGAACCCTGTGCCAGGTTTCTGGGCCCCTCCACGTTGACTTTTGAGATCGCATAGGGGTCTTTCGTCTCGCAGGCATCCACCTGGGTGAATGCGGCGCAGTTGATCACGACGTCTGGCATAATGTTCTGGAAGGCCTCGATAACACCATCCCAGCTAACAATGTCGAGCACCTTTTTCGGAGGTGCCACGATCTCATGCTCATGACCCAGGACCTTTTTGCATTCTGTGCCAAGCATGCCGGTACCGCCCAGAATCAGAATTTTCATCTTGTCGCTCTCCCTCAGCTCAGTAGAAACGTAGAACCAAAATATCATATTATAATCATTTTGCTCATAAAATCCAGCCAAACTATTTTGTATAATGCCCACTTGATTCCCTCTTGCCTAACCCGGGGCTTTCTTGTAAGCTCATTTATGGATGCAAACCAGCCTGGTTTCCGTCTGGAAAGGACGACCGGGCACCCCCGCAGGTCATCCGTTCATTCCCGCGTTGGAGAGACTTCCGGGGTTATCCCGGGCATCGGAAAGAGACCTTTGGAAAGGGGCATCGCTTTCATCGCTTAAAAGTCACTGCATTTCCGTCCTGTGCAGGCATCTTTCTCCACCGGGAACCAGGACGGCACTCTGAACCCACCGCGATCGAGGAAGCCGGAGTGAAAAAAAGCGCCTTCGCTGCCATTCGTCTTCTGAAGCAATCCTCGCCCGTCATGATTGTCCCGTTTTTCTTCGTTCTCTGCCCGCAACCCGCGCACGGCGCCCCCGATGCGACAAGTCCCGTGGAACAGCGGGAAATCTCCGACGCCACGATCTTATATGGAATCGATCTCCTGTATGATCGCCGCTTTGATGACGCGGAGCACCTTTTCCGAACGGTTGTGGCCCAGGATCCGGAGCGGCCCGTCGGCTACTTCTACCTGGCCATGGTGTCCTGGTCTCGCCTGGCCGGGGGCTTTTGGTCTGATGAGGTTGTCAGGGAATTCCATAGACGTATCGACGAGGCGGCGGATGTGGCACGCAAGAGGATAGAAGAGGCCAAGCAGCCCCGCAGCTTTGACTATTTCTACCTGGGAGGTGCACTCGGGTTCAAGGCCCGCTTCAAACTCATGAGAAGCGAATGGCTTTCTTCGTTTTTTTTGGCCTCCGACGCCGTCGAGGCCTTGAAGACCTGCCTGCAGACGGACCCGAACAACAAAGATGTCCTTTTCGGCCTGGGCGTATTCGACTACTATACCGCACGCTTGTCCGGGGTACTCAAATTTCTCACTTACCTCCTCCTTCACAAGGGAGACAAGGAGGAAGGTCTCAGAAAACTCCATACGGCTGCGGAAGAGGCCAGGTTTTCATCCCTGGAGGCCAAAAGCATGCTTCTTCACATCTACCTCTTTCTGGAGGAAGACTTTGAGAAAGCGTTGAAGCTGGTCTCCGAACTTTTCACCACGTACTCCCGCAATCCCCGTTTTGCGGTCCTGCGGGGAGTATGCCTTATCCGGATCGGCCGGATGGACGAGTACCGGGGGACACTCGAAGAGATCCGGAAGCGGACTCGCGCCGCTGTCTCCACGCAGGCTGCGGACGCATGGGAGAGGCGGGTTGCTTACCTGGAATCCATCCGGGCCCTTTACGAGGCGAGATATGAAGCCGCGCGCAGGAATCTGGAGGCCATCCTGAGGTTTTCAGATGCCGAGAACGATCCGACTATGGTAGCCTGGCCCCTGGTCAAGCTGGGCATGAGTTATCACCTGGAGGGCAACAAGAATGCCGCGCGGAAGTACTATGACAAGGTCCTGGGAATGGAAAACGGGGCCGGGGCCCAATTCCTTGCCCAGCGTCTTTTGGAAGAGGACCCGGCAAAGGATGACGCGTTTATCGGCTACTGAGGTGGTAATGGGAGCGATCCGCCCTATCCTTCTTGTCCTCGTTCTCCTGCTTTGCCAAGCCGGATGCGTCCGAATTGCGCTCAAGGCGTCGCCGTCGCTGGTGCCGCGCTTCTCCGAGGCGCTGTTCGAGGAATGCGACCCGGACCTGGCAAAGGAGGCGCTTCCTGCGGAGCTGAAACTCCTGGAGGGGCTCCTCAAGCACGATCCTGCAAACGGTCGCGTTCTCACCTCCCTTTCCATGGGCTACACGGGCTACGCGTTTCTCTTTGTGGAGGACGACGATGCAGAAAGGGCCTCCAGCCTGTATCTCAGAGCACGGGATTTCGGCCTGAAAGCCCTGGCACCGGTTGGTGAGCATCTGAAAAAGTCCGGACAAGGACCTCGAGAGATTTCTACGCGGCTTTCACGAATTGCGGAAGACCGGCTGGAGGCCCTCTTCTGGACGGCCCTTTCGTGGAACCTCTGGCTGAACCTGAACCTGGATCAACCCACGGCCCTCGGCGAGATCGGGGCGGCCCGGGCGTGCGCGGAAAGGGTGCTGGAAATGGACCCGGACTTCTTCCACGGCGCACCTTACGTCCTGAAAGGAACGCTTCTGGCTGCCATGCCCGAACTCCTTGGAGGAGACAAAACCCTGGCCCGGAAGTACTTTGATGCCGCCCTCCGGGTGAGCGAAGGAGATTTTCTCCTGGTCCACTATTTCTACGCAAGGTATTACGCCGTCGGAGTCCAGGACAAAGACCTATTCCTTCGACTGCTTGAAACCATTGACAGCACGCCCGCGGATCGTATCAAGGGCCTCTGTCTTATGAACGCGGCAATCAAAACAAAGGCCGAACATCTCAAGGCTGGCGTCGAGGATCTTTTTTTGTAGGAGGAGAAGTTGAAGAAGTTAAAATGGACTAAGATGGGTGCGCTTATCGCCCTCCTCTTCTGGAGCTCTTTTTTCTTTCGATCTCCTGCAGCGATCTCCGGAGACGACTTCCGGATCAAGTTCTCCACTGTCGCCCCAAAGGGTTCCACCTGGATCAAGCACATGGAATCCCTTGATCAAGAGCTTCGAGCCAAGAGCAACGGCCGGCTGGGAATAAAAATCTACCCGGGAGGCGTCCTCGGAGATGAAATCGACGTCCTGAAGAAAATCCGTATCGGCCAGGTCCACTGTGCGGGTTTCTCCGGCGTGGGGTTCGGAAGCATTCTCCCCGAGGTAAGGGTATTGGATCTCCCCTTCCTGTTTCGCAACACCGCGGAGACGGATCTCGTGCACAAGGAACTGAGATCCTATTTCGCCGAACGATTTGAGGACAAGGGTTTTCATCTTCTGGGCTGGGGAGAGGTGGGAGACGTGTATGTGTATTCCAAGCAGGCCATCGGGAGCGTAGAAGACTTCAACGGGCTCAAGGTCTGGAGCTGGTCGGGTGATCCCATTGCCAAGGAAACCTTTTCAGCCATGGGAGTCAACCCTATTCTCCTGGCCATTACCGACGTGACCACCGCCATCAACACGGGGACGATCGACACGGTATACGCCCCGCCCCTGGCAGCGCTCGCGCTCCAGTGGTATGTCCCTATGAAGACCATGATGGGGATTCCTCTCGCTCACTCCACGGGCGCCGTGCTGATTTCCTCCAGATATATGGACAAACTGCCCCAGGATCTTTCTCAGCTTCTCCGGGAATCCTTTCAAAACACCCTGGAAGACCTTATCGCCGTGCTGAGAGAAAAGAACAGGGAAGCCGTGGAAATCATCCGCGAGAGCGGTCTCACCATCTCGCCCCCGCCTTCAGGCCCCCGCCTTCATGAGTTCTACGATGTTCACGACAAGGTGGCCGAAAGGCTCTCCGGCGAGCTTTATCCCCGGGAGCTCCTCGAACGGGTGTACCGTATTCTGAGGAGAACGAGGTAGGGCCTGTCCGGAGATGAAACCCGGGCAGCGGCAAACCAGGATCCAACATTAGGTGCCCCGGGGCGAATTGTAAGAAAGCCCGCCCGGAATCCGTGGAACCGCATCACTGCGGCTTGTTGCAAAGAGATCCATTCCTTAGGGCTCACTCAAAAATAAATTCACAGAATTG
>CAYVUX010000095.1:0-9699 GCA_964455075.1 uncultured Desulfobacteraceae bacterium
TCACCTTGGGCTCCGGCCATCCCTTCAGCTCAAAATGGTGATGAATGGGGGCCATGCGGAAAATCCGCTGTCCCCCCGTCAACTTGAAATAGGCAACCTGAAAAATCACCGAGAGAGCCTCGAAAACGAACAGCCCCCCGACCATAATGAGTGCAATCTCCTGCTTGGTGATGACGGCCACGGTCCCGAGCACGGCTCCCAGCGGAAGAGACCCCACATCGCCCATAAAGATCTCCGCAGGATATGCGTTGTACCAGAGGAACCCGAGCCCCGCGCCCACCACAGCCCCGCAAAGAACTGTGATCTCGCCCGAACCGGGCACATAGGGAATCTGCAGGTACGATGCCGTCTTCACGTTCCCCGCCAGGTAGGCAAAGACCAGATAGCTGCTGAAGGCGACAATCAAAGGGCTGATGGCGAGGCCGTCCAGTCCGTCCGTCAGATTCACCGCATTGGATGTCCCCACAATGATGAAAATGACCAGCAGGGGGTATGCGATCCCGAGATCCGGCGTAACGTTCTTGAAAAAAGGAAAGCTCACCCGTGTATTGAAATCCGGCTGCAGGTACAGCACCCCTGCGACCGTGGCAGCGGCCAGGATCTGCAGGGAAAATTTCGATGCACCAGGCAATCCTTTGCTGCTTTTCCGGATCTTCTTCAGGTAATCATCACGGAATCCAATGAAACCGAAGGCCATGAACACGAAAATCACAAGCCAGACGTAGGAATTCGCCGGATCCACCCAGGCAAGGGTCGAAAGCATAATGACCGGCAGGATCAGGCACCCTCCCATGGTGGGGGTTCCCGCCTTGGACTTGTGATTGGGCGGCCCATCGTCCCGGATATACTGCCCCACCTGCATCGCATGCAATTTGCCGATAGCCCACTTGCCGAAGACAAAACTCATCAGAAGGCAGGTGAGGGTGGCAAGAATGGTCCTGAACGTGATGTACCGGAAGACATTCAGCCAGGATATGTCCGTATGAAAAAGATAGATCAGCTTGTAAAGCATGGGGCCACCCGCTGGGCAAGGGTTCCGTCGGCTCTACCCGGACATTCGATTTCGGGCAGACAGGTCTCCATATTGGTTTTCCATGGCTCGTACAATAACGTTGAGCAGTCCCTCCATCTTGAAGGGCTTCTGCAGCCGGCAGAGAACGGGAGGAAGGTCCGGTGCATGGAACCTGCCTTCATTGAGGTCATGTCCGGACATCACGATCACCATTTCCGCTCTTCCCGCGCGCTTCATCATTCTGAGCAGACCCATCCCGTCGAGCTCCGGCATGTCCATATCCGTGATGAGGACATCGAATTCCTGTTCCTCCATCTGCCGGAGGCAATCCCGGCCGTTTTTGGCCAGCGTCACGTCGTATCCCTCACCGACCAGGGCGTCTTCCAAAAGGTACCGTATGCCCCTCTCGTCATCGACGACCATTATTTTTCCGGATGCGCTCATCACGGACCTCCTCTCTCGCCGGTGCGAGACTTTCTCCAGTCAGGAGAGTTCGGATCGGACTTCTTCCATTACCCGGTCCAATTCCATCTTTCTCGAACCTTTGAGCAAAATGACATCCCCCTCCCGGTACTCCGTGCTAATGGATCTCACCATATCGGCGTGATCCATCACCTCCCGCGCCCGCTCACGGGCCATCCCCGCCTCTAACGCGCCGCGGACCATCTCGGGCGCATGCTCCCCCAGTGCCAGGAAAAGCCGGGGATCGATCCGGGCGACCCTCTCTCCGGCCTTCAGGTGCTCTGGAGAGGCTGCTCCCCCAAGCTCCTTCATGTCCCCCAGGGCGATGATGTACCCGCTCCCCGGATTCCCCAATCCCTTCAGGGATTCAAGCGCCGATTTGAGTGATGATGGGTTTGAATTGTATGTGTCATCTATTAACACGCCTCCCCCGGACAGCCGGATCGCCATGAATCTGCCTTTCAGGCCCCGGAACTTTCCGAGCCCCTCCGCTACGTGGTCGGGAGGTTCTTCCAGGCAGAAGGCCGCCGCTGCAGCGCCGAGCGCGTTCACGACATTCTGGATCCCGGGTACTCGGAGCTCCACCGGCAGACGCATTTCCCTGTGCAGGATGTCGAAAACAACGCCCTCCGCCCCGTGACTTTGGATTCCGGCGGCACGCACATCGTTGCCCTTTCCGAGGCCGAAAGTAAGTCCCCGGTGTGGAACAGCCGAGGCCACTCTCATCAACCGCTCGTCGTCCCCGTTCAATACCGCTTTTCCTTTGGGTCTCATGCCCCGGAGCAATTCCACTTTGGCCGCCGCCACCCCTTCAAGGCCCCCCACGCCCTCGAGATGGGCCTTGCCCACGTTCGTAATCAGGCCCACTTCCGGATCGGATATCTCCGTCAATCGCGCGATCTCCCCCGGACGGTTCATTCCCATTTCGAGCACGGCTCGCGCGTGGCTCTTCCTGAGCTGCAGGAGACTCAGCGGAAGCCCGATGAGATTATTGAAGTTCCCCGGGTTCCGGAAAGTCTCCGAGCCGATTTCCAAAATCCCCGCCGTCATTTCCTTCGTGGTGGTCTTTCCGGAGGTCCCGGTAACTGCGATGACCACCGTCTCGTGCCGGCTCCGCCACCAGGAAGCCAAGCGGCCCAGGGCACGCAGAGTCTCCCGGACGGCAATCACCGCACAGGGCGCATCTTTTGCCGGATCTCCCGCGGCGCCCCTCTCCACCACAACGCAGGAAGCGCCTTTGTGAGCAGCCGCTTGTACAAATCTATGGCCGTCATGCCGCTCGCCTTTCAAGGCCCAGAAAACTTCCCCGGCTCTGATTGTCCTGCTGTCCGTACTCAGACCCTTTAAGACGCAGCCGGGGTCCCCCAGCAGGAGGGTCCCTCCGACGGCATCGCAAAGCTCCTGAATCGAAATGTTTCCCCATTCCGCCGGCATTCACTCTGCTCCGGTCGAGATCGCTTCCGAAGCCACTTTGCGATCGTCAAAGGGTCGTTTTGCTGTTCCAACAATTTGATAGTCCTCGTGTCCCTTGCCCGCAATCAGGACCACATCACGGGGTTCGGCGAGGCCTACGGCCAGCTCAATGGCTTTCCTCCTGTCCAGCTCGACCAAATACCCTCTGAGTCGGCCTTTGCGGGCCTTATCCGGTTCAAAGAACTCCAGGCCCGTTTCGCGAACGCCCCTCTCAATGGGTCCGGCGATGTCTGCAGGATCTTCCGTCCTCGGATTGTCCGACGTGATGATCACCAGGTCCCCGGCTTTCCCTGCCATGCGGCCCATTTCTTCCCGTTTCCCCTTGTCCCGGTCCCCGCCGCACCCGAATACCGTGATGATACGCCCTTCGGTCACCGGGCGCAGGGCTCCGAGCACCTTGGACAGGGCGTCGGGGGTATGCGCGTAATCCACCAGAATGGTGAGAGAACGCCCGTTTTGCACCCGCTCCAGACGGCCGGGAATGCCTTTGAGCGATTTGATCCCTTGCCGTACATGCTCCGGCGAAACGCCCATACAGAGGGCCGCCCCGGCGGCTGCCAGGATGTTGTACACATTGAACCCTCCAACCAGGGACGATTCGATCTCCAGGTCCCCGGCCGACCTTCGGATTGTGGCGCTCAGCCCGTTCTTCTCTACACGAAGGCGTTCAGCCCTCAGGTCCCCCGGAGAAAGAACGCCGTATGTCATCACCGGAGAATCCGTCACGCTGAGCAGGTCCGGTGCCCTGGCATCGTCGCCGTTGATTACCGCGTGGCCCGGAACGATCCTTCCATCGACCTCCCGGCTTCGAAAAAGGCGGGCCTTCGCCTGGAAATACGCATCCAGAGATCCGTGATAATCCAGGTGATCCCTGGAGAAATTGGTAAACACCGCAACACGGAAAGGACAGTCTCTTGTCCTGCCCTGTTCCAGAGCGTGAGAAGAGACTTCCATGATGACGTGCGAGACCTCTTCATCGGCCATCAGCCGCAACGTGCGCATCAGGTCCAGGGACTCGGGGGTTGTCACCGGAGCGCTCCAGACCTGTCCCGGGATGCGGTAATTTACGGTTCCGATGACCCCCGGCTTTGCCCCGGAGGCGGCAAGAACAGCCTCCAGCAAGTAGCTGGTCGTTGTCTTCCCGTTCGTGCCCGTGATCCCGATGAGGCTCATCTTTCGAAACGGGTAATCGTAGAAATTCACCGCAAGCCTTGAGAGCGCCTCATGTGCGTCTCCGACCCGAATCACGGCCGCCATCCCTGGAGAAAGGTTCCGCGAGGCCCGCAAGCCGTCACATACGACGGCCGCCGATCCCCTCTTGACGGCCTCCTCGATGAACTCGTGTCCATCCACACGGTGACCCTTCAGGGCCACAAATAGGTCGCCTGGACGAACCTTTCGGGAATCATAGGCCAGCCCCCCGATTTCAACACCGGGATCCCCATGCATTTCGCGGATGTCCAGGCCCTTTATGAGCCTACCCAGTATCATTTGGGCCTCTCGAAGGCCGAAGCCGTGTCTATGCCGGAGGCCGGAAACGCACTCTCAGTCTTTTGGCCTCATCAAGAGGGCTCCCCGGCGGCGGTTCTTGTTCCGCGGCCAGGCCTGTCCCTTCCAGGGTTACCTCGAGCCCCAGCCGCCTTCCCTGGGTGAGAACCTCTCTCATCCCCATTCCCGAAAAATCCGGCAAGGAGGAGACCATATCCTCATCCTGTCCCACGCGCTCGCTGTTGCCGGGGGAGTTGTCCCCCGTCGTACCGCGGGAGTTCTCAACGTGCAGTACAAGCTTTTTCTGCGACAGCTTTGTTGTGGGGGGTCCCGAAGCCACAGAAAACGAATTTTCGGAAGGGAAGACACCGATATGGTTCAAGGACCACCGGCCCACTTCGCAAAACACGGGGGCTGCGGTCACACCGCCGTAAGGACTCCCTTCCGGTTCATCTATCACGACCAAAATGACCATCTCGGGGTCTTCGACCGGCACGAAACCCGCGAACATGGCCACGTATTTGTCGTTCGAATAGGTCTTCGTGACGGAATCCACCTTCTGGGCCGTGCCGGTCTTTCCTGCTACCCGGAATCCACGGATTCGGGCTTGAGAACCCGTGCCCTCTTCACTGACCACATCTTCCAGGATACGAGCAACCGTTCGGGCCGTGTCCTCGGAGAGGACCCTCCGAATGACGACGGGAGGCGTCTTCTTGACCACGCTTCCGGATGCATCTTTCACGGAATCCACCACATACGGCCGCATCAGCAGGCCTCCATTGGCGACGGCGGCCATGGCCATGGCCATCTGGAGAGCGGTGGTGGACATCCCCTGGCCGAAATAAAGGGAGGCGCGGTCCAGCGGTTCGGTTTGCTCCACCGGACGGATGTAACCCTCCCGCTCGCCCAGAAGATCGATTCCTGTCTTGCCTCCAAAGCCGAATCTTCGCAGGTATTCGCAGAACCTCTGGTAACCCAGTTGTTCTCCGAGCTTGATGGCTCCGATGTTGCTTGATTTGACAACGATCTCCCTTACGTTCAGTACGCCGTGTGCATGGGTATCATTGACAACATGCCCTCCTATTCGGTAGGAGCCTCGCTCGCAGTCAAACGTACTGTCTTCGGTCACTACGGACTCCTCGAGAGAGGCTGCGAGGAGAAACGCTTTGATCGTGGATCCGGGTTCAAAGCAGTCCGTAATGGTCCGATTGCGCCAATCTTCCGGCCTGTAGCTGGTGAAAATGTTCGGGTTGAACTCCGGAACAAGGGCCATTGCCAGAATTTCCCCGGTTTTGGGGTTCACCACGATACACTGCCCTGCTTTCGCCTCTGTCTTTCGGACCGCTGCCTCGAGAGCCTGCTGGGCCCTGTACTGGATCTTCTTGTCGATGGTCAGGGTCAGGTCGTGAGCGCCCTGATCCGAGGATTGGTCTCTCCGAACGGAAAACGCTCTTCCCAAGGCATCCCGCATCTGCACCAGGCGGTAAGGCTTCCCCGTCAGCAGGGAATCGTACTTTTTCTCCAGGCCTTCCAGCCCCTGGTTGTCTATTCCGTCAAAACCGAGAAGATGTCCTGCGATTTCCTTGCCCGGATAGTAGCGACGGGTTTCCCGCAAGATCCCCACTCCTCTCATTTTCCGCTCCGTCACCTTCCGGGCCAGGTTCGGGGCTACTTTTCTCTCAATCCAGACGAAGGAGTGGTCCCTGCGCAGTTGATTCAAAATTTGCCGCCTGGGAACATTGAGTATGTCGGCCAGGCTGCGCGCTGTCTCGACCGGGTCTTCCACCAATTTCGGGTGGGCATACACGGACCCGACCTCCACGCTCACTGCCAGCTCGTTTCCGTCGCGGTCATAGATGACCCCCCGCTTGGGGGGCAGGGGTATCGTCCCGACATACCCCTTGCGGGCGGTTTTCGTGAGCCATTCCCGCTGGGTGACCTGAAGCTGGAAAGCCCTCGCCCAAAGTACTCCAAGGCCCGTCACGAATACCGCAGTTACTACATAAATACGGAACCGAATCCATTTACCCTTGTCCGACTTCATCTCAGGAAAACAACCTGCTCCGAAGAAGGCATCTTCATTCCGCGCCTTTCGGCCACGGATTCCAGGTGGGCGATGGACTTGGCCACAGCCAGATCAACCTTCAGATTCAGATTGATTTCTCTGAGTCTTCTTTCCTCCTGCCTGAGCTGGCTGAGGTCGTAGCCCCTCTGTGTATTCTCAAAATTGGACCACACGTAACCGATCCCACACCCCATGAACAGGATGACAAACAGCACGATGGAACCAATCTGCCGCCTGGTCAGCAGAACGCGATCCGTCTTCTTCCTGGATCTGTTCACCCGGACATTTTTTCCGATGCTACGTTCTCGGACCATTTTTGACACCCCCTGCCGATTTCTCGTCTCTACACCCTCTCCGCCACACGAAGCATCGCACTTCGGGCCCGCGGATTCCTATCCACCTCGTCCTGGGACGGCCTCAAGCCTCTTTTTCGTACAAGAGCGAAAAGAGGCGATCCCCCACAGGTGCACACAGGAAAATCCGGCGGGCAAGAGCATCCTTTCGACCAGCCCGCCATGGCTCGTTTCACGATCCTGTCCTCAAGCGAGTGATACGACAAAACAACAAGCCTTCCGCCTGTTTCCATCAGGGAAGGGATTTTTTCCAAAAACGTCTCCAGATTCTCGAGCTCTCTGTTGACTGCAATTCGCAGGGCCTGAAAGGAACGGGTCGCCACATGGATGCGCGAACGCCGTTGGGAGGGAGGAAACACCGATTCGATTAACGATGCCAGCTGCCGCGTGGTATTGATCCGCTTTTCCGCCCGCGCCTTCACAATGGCCCTAGCAATGGATTTTGCCCGCTTTTCTTCTCCATAAATTCTCAATGTCGCTTCAAGATCTTTCCGGGAAAGACGATTGACCAGATCCCGAGCGCTCGATTCAACCCCGGGGTCCATTCTCATATCCAGAGGTTCATCCCTGCTGAAGGAGAAGCCCCTACCGGATTTATCCAACTGGTAGGAGGACATCCCGAGATCGAGCAGGACCCCGTTTGCCTTCTCAACTCCCAGTCCTTCGAGGACCCGGTCTATATCTGCAAAATTCGCTTGCACGAGCGTGACCCTGTCCTCGAGAAACCCCAGCCTTTTCCCGGACAAACAAACCGCCTCGGGATCCCTGTCCAGGCATACGAGGCGGGCTCCCGGAGGAAGCGTTTTGCCCAGTTCCGCGCTGTGTCCACCTCCGCCCACGGTCCCATCCACATAAATCCCGCCCGGAGTAAGGGATAGAACCCGGACAACCTCTTGGACAAGGACAGGTCGATGAGGGACCTCCAATGGTCGATCCTCTAAATCCCGAGCTCGGACAGAGACTGACTGGCCTGCGCGAAGCTCTGTTTAGCCCGTTCAAACTCCTCTTCCCAGCACTCCTTTTCCCAAATCTCGAATCGTTTCAGTTCTCCGACGAGCACGACCTCCTTGTTCAATCCCGCGATTTCCCGCAAGTCGAGGGGAATCGTAATTCTCCCCTGCTTGAGCGGACATTCCACGGCCCCGGAGATGAAATATCTCAAGTACGTGTTCACGGCATGGTCGAACTGGGGCAGTTTCGCCGCCTTTTCTTCAATTCCCTTCCAGTCCTCCCGGGAAAACGCCCAGAGGCATTTGTCGTGATTCGTAACCACCAGGCAATTATCGCCCTTGCGCTCCAGCTCCTCCCGGAATCTTGCCGGAATGGCCAGACGTCCCTTGCTGTCGAGATTGTGCCTGGAGCGACCGCGAAACATGATGCCCTCTTTAATGGGTCCTTCTCCGAAACCTTAGGCCCCGCCTTTTGCCCAATCCCTCGCCTTCTTCGGGAGAGGCTTAAGCCTTGAAACCCTGGAATGTTTTCCCGTGGTGAATCCGCTATAAGTGCGGATGCATTTTTCAAAGGCGTCACTGAATGGGGCAAAGCTCCACTTTTCTGTCACTTTATCCCACTTTTAGCCACTTTATGACACGTATACGGGAAACCATACCCTTTGTCAAGGAAAAACAAGAAAAAAAATGAGAAATCGGTAGGGCTTATCAGGCGGAATCCATTGAGGAAATGGATTTTCCGGGCCCCGTTCGGGAAGACATGAATCGTCTCCTCCCCGGCAGAGCCTCGGAGAACACCCCGGTCGCGGAAGAGAGCAATCGTTGACCGGCTCGATTAAGAGGAGTGAGATGAAAAGAAATAGATCAATGAAATCAGGTACATGAAAAAGAACAGGATCCCCAGGGTCAAACCGGAATAGGCGTAGTCCTTGTCGCCCCTTTCCGGAATGAGGGGGATAGCCTTGAGGCACAAAAACACTCCCGCAAGAAGAATCAGAGGAACCACCGTGAGATACACAAGCGAATACTTGAGCGCTCCAAATTCCTCCTTGCCGGCAAGCAAGAGGGCCCCGGTCAGCCCTGCCGCCCCAAAGGGAAGCAGGAACCCCGCGATGGCAAAGTGGTTGGCTTTTGGCAAGTATTGGGATTTCATGATCATCACATAGGCGGGCTTCCAAGACCGGCAAGCAGGATCCTGAAGCACCGGATTCCCGGCCTCATGTCCGGCGCTTTCCGGACAGCCCCTGGATGAGCGAAAGAACATTCTCTCCCAGGACCTTGTGGTTGTATCCTCCTTCCAGGATCCCGAAACACGCTCCACCCAACCGGTCCGCCGTCTTTCGGACCATTTCGCCGATTCGCCGGTAGTCCCCCGTCAAGAGCGTACCTCCCCAATCTTCTTCGTGATTGTCAAAACCCGCCGAAATTCCGATGATGTCGGCATCACACCCTTTCAATTCTTCTTCAATCTCTTCAAGGTACGATTCTCTACCGGCCGCCGCCACATTATGGATCTTCACATAGCTCTTCCCTTTGAGGATGTTCACCGTGCCGTCTCCGAAATGGAGATCGATATCCAACACATAGGCCCTGTCGATTCGGTCTTTGGCCTTCATCCTCTCCAGGGCAACGGCCATGTTGTTGAAATAGCAGAAACCCCAAGCCGATCCGGCCGATGCATGGTGGCCCGGAGGCCGAATCAGCGCGAACCACGGTTCTTTCTGCCGGAAGGAGCCCTCGGCCGCCTCTACAGCCCCGCCCGCGGCAAGAGCGGCCACATCGAAAACTCCCGTCCTCCTCACCCACTCCATGTGGGCGGTCGTATGCACCCGTAGGAGGTCTTCTTCATCGGCCGCCTCGGGCGCAATAAAATTCACGTGATCAGCGATCACCCCG
>CAYVUX010000096.1:0-5503 GCA_964455075.1 uncultured Desulfobacteraceae bacterium
TGGAGGGTCATATCGCCCAGGTTTTCGTCCGGAAAGACCCGGTTCACCAGGTGGAAATCACAGGCGTCCGCCGCGCTCAGGAGGCGTCCGGTCATGAGCATTTCCATGCACCTTTTCTGGGGTACGGCGCGGCTCACGGCGACCGTGGGCGTGGAGCAGTTGTAAGAGTAAATCAGCCCGGTCATCCCGAATTGGGCCTTTTTCTCGCCCGCGGTGATGAGGTCGCAGCCCGCGGCCAGGTGGCAGCCGCCCGCCATGGCAATGCCCTGGACCTGTGCAATCACACACTGGGGAGCGGTGCGGAGCGCCATCATCATGTTGAAGGATGTCTGAAAAAGCCGGCGGATATCGTGGACAGGCCGGTTGAGGATCTCCTGGCGGTCATGGCCGGCGCAGAAGATCTCCCCGTTTGATTTCAGGATGATGACCTTGACTTCCGCCCGGGTTCCGGCGTCCCGAAGGCAGGCGATAATTTCCTCCTCCGCCTCCCGGCCCAGCGCATTTCGCTTCTCGGGCCGGTTGAGTGTCAGGGTGCCGATCTCGTCCTTCTCATCGTAAAGAATGTACTTGTAGCTCATGGAGTCCTCCTGCTCAATGGGGTGGTTCCTTCCGGATGCTGCTTCCGGAAATGCGACAACGTGCTGGAAAGGAAACCTTTGCAGAACGCCCACTTTTCAGACTGTGTCGCAATTCGAAAAAACGTCATTCCGGACGACCGAAGCGAAGCAAGGGAGATCCGGAATCCAGGAAAACGGCACCATATTGCGAACTTCTGGATCCCGGATCGCGGCCTGTTTCACAGGGCTCGTCCGGGATGACGAACCGAGGCACAGCCATTTTTTCAAAGGTCTCGTAAGGTCAATGACTGCCTGTCTTTCCTTCCATGTCTCTGAGCCGCCTTCTCAGGGCCTTTCCTGAGGCAAGGCGCGGGATCTCGTGTATGAATTCAAGCGCCACGGGGACCTTGTAGGGGGCCATGAGCGGCTTGCAGTATTCCCTGAGCTCTTCCAGGGTCATGCTCTCGCCCTCGTTCAGCACGACAAAGGCCTTGGGCGCTTCGCCCTTGAGGTCGTCCGGAATCCCCACGATCACGAGATCCTTGATTTTTGGGTGGTTGATCATCATGTCTTCCACTTCGGAAGGGAACACCTTCTCCCCGCCCACATTGATCATGTCCTTCTTCCGGTCCACGATGTAGGCGTAGCCGTCCTCATCCATGTACGCGATATCCCCCGAGTGGAACCAGCCTTCCGGGTCAAAGGCCGCTCTGGTCTCTTCGGGTTTGTTGAGGTATCCCTTGGTGACGCATGTCCCGCGTACGCACAGCTCCCCCTCTTTGCCGGCGGACAGCGGGTTTCCCACCTCGTCAACCACTTTGATCCGGGCGTCATCCATCCCCCGGCCGCACGATCCGATCCGCGTCTCGGTGTAAGGCGATGTGGTACCCACGCAGGAGACCTCCGTGAGGCCCCATGCCTCGGCATAGCGCCATTTGAGCCGCTCTTCCACCGCTTTGATCAGGTTCTCCGGCATCTTGGTGGCAGCGGAAAGACAGAAGCGCACAGAGGAGACATTCCTCCTGTCCAGGTCCGGCTGTTTGAGGAGAAGATTGTACATGGGTGGGACCCCCTGGAAGACCGTGGGCTTGAGCCGTTCGATATCGTCCAGGGTCCGGTCGGAATAGAAGCGCTCCACCGTAATGACCGTGCCGCCCGCGGAAAGCATCCCAAACGTGCCGTTCACCAGCCCCCAGCAGTGAAAGATGGGAGTGGCCACCATGATGGTGTCCTTGGGGCTGAAGTGGACCTTCCCGAAGTGCACCGCGTTGTGATAGATATTCAGATGGGTGGCCATCACGCCCTTGGGCCACCCCGTGGTTCCGGATGTGTACATCAAGTGGCAGAGGTCGCTTCCCTTGGTCTCGGGCGCATCGAACCGGGAGTTTTCCTCTTCGAGCATGGATCGCAGACCGGGATATTTTCCTCCCTCCTCGATCTGGATGATTTCCCTGAGGGCGCCCACTTCGCCGCGGACCTCTTCAATGATGGGAAGCCGCTTTGCGTCTGCAAGCACGGCCCGCGATTCACAGTCGTTCAGGATGTAGGCCACTTCCGTCTTCTGAAGCATGGCATTGACCAGATTCAGAGTGATCCCTGCGCGGACCGTGCCCAGGTATCCGATGATGAGTTCCGGAATGCTGGGGAGAAAGAGCGAGAGCACGTCTCCCCGCTTGAGCCCCAACCCGGAGATCCCGCGGGCTGCGCGGTTGATCAGGGCATCGAGCTCGGAATAGGAGATCAGTCGGTCTTCGAAGATAACGGCGGTCTTGCCGGGGGTTTGTTTCGCATGGCGCTTGACGATATCCGACACGTTCATAGGCCATCCTCCTTTCACAGGGGGGTGGACGGGGCCGCAGGGTTGGATTCCGGGAAAGGCATTAGAATGCTCATTTATCCGGTGAACGTCTTCGTGTCAACCGCAAGTTTCCGTGGCCACCCATTTCGCCCTCTTTATGCTCCTTGCCCTTTTCCCCGTATCCATATTAGAATCAAGACACAGGTCACGAGTCATCTGTCTTTTGGCGACCGCAAGTTCAGAACAGGAGGAGGTTCATGACGCAGAGAGAGACGGTTCCCCTTGGCGTAGGCTTTTATCCCGACTGGTTCAACAAAAATTACGGCATCTCCTTTGACGAGAAATACTATTTCGACCCCGAAACCCGCGTCGAAGCCCGTATGGCGATAGACAGGGCGCTTTACGAGCGATTCGGAGACGCGGGCCTGGGGGATCCCGACCCCAAGCCGAAACCCCTCATTACTTTCGGGATGGTCATGCTCCCGGCCGTTTTCGGCTGTGAGATCGTTTTCGAGAAGGATGCCCTGCCGTGGGCCATTCCCCTGAACCTCTCGGAAGACGAGGTCATGAAACTGGACGTGCCGGATATCCTGGGCACATACCCCATGACCGAAATGGTGAAACAGATCGAGTCCCTCAAGAACAAGTACGGACGCGTGGTGGGGGACATCAACACCACCGGAGTCCAGAATCTGGCCCTCAAGCTGCGCGGAGAACAGTTCTACATCGACTATTTTGAGAATCCGGAGCTGTGCCGTCACCTGCTCAAGTTATGCACGCAGTGCGTTATCGAACTGTTCAAGTTCAATAAGAAGACAACCGGGACGGGCGCCGTGGATGTAACCCCCATGTGCGATCCCAAGCTGTGCGTCCTCCCCAACTGCACCGTTGAGCAGATCTCGCTCGAGACCTACGAGAACTTTGTGCTTCCCTACGACAACGAGGTGGCCGATGCGTGCGGCCCCGTGGGGATCCACCATTGCGGGTCTGTCAATGAGGTAATGGAAGGCTACGCGAAGGTCCGCCACCTGGAGTTCCTTGAGGTCGGCTTCGGATCGGACGTAAGGAAAACAAGACAGGTGTTCGGCCCGGACGTGGCGGTGAACGCCCGGATCAACCCCGTACAGATGAAGAACGGGAGTCCCCAGGAGATCGAAGCGGAGGTGCGCCGTCTGATCGATGAGGGGGCGCCTCTTGAGAACTTCTCCATCGATACGGTGGGGCTCACCCATGGGACACCGGATGAGAACGTAAGGGCGGCCCTCAAGGCCGCGGCGGAATACGGGACCATAGGCAGGGAACATCCGGCCGGGGGCCCGCGGCCCGGGGTTTACGCGTTTCGGCCGGCGGCGCCCGGCCTGCAGACTACGGTGAGCAGCCCGGCGCGGTCCGTGGTTATCGGGCCGGACAGGCCGCTGGTGATCATCGGGGAAAGAATCAACCCCACCGGCAGGAAAGAGCTCGCGCGGGCGCTCGAGCAGGGGAACCTGGACCCGGTGAAATCCGAGGCCGTGAGACAGGTGGAGGAAGGGGCCCACATCCTGGACGTGAACGTCGGGGTCTCGGGCATTGACGAGCCCAAGATGATTAAGGAGGCGGTGAGAGCGATCCGGGAGGTGACTGACGTCCCGCTGTGTATAGACTCCGCCTCCCCTGAGGCCCTTGCATCCGGACTCGATGCATACGAGGGCAAAGCCCTGGTCAATTCCGTGAACGGGGAGAGGCGAAAGCTGGAAGCCATCCTCCCGCTCGTGAAGGATTACGGGGCCGCGGTGATCGGGCTGACCATGGACGACCAGGGCATCCCCAAGGAAGCGGAAAAGCGCCTTCGAATCGCTGAGCGGATTGTGGAAGCCGCGGAGAAGGAGGGCATTCCGTCCCGGGACGTTATCATCGATCCCCTGGCCATGGCAGTGAGCTCCGATCACGAGGCCGGGTTGGAGACGCTCAAGGCCCTTCAACTCATCCGGCACGAACTGGGAGTCAACCAGACCCTGGGGCTTTCCAACATCTCTTTCGGGCTTCCGGACCGCTCCGGCATCAACGCCCTGTTCCTGGCCATGGCGGTGCTGAGCGGTCTTACGTGTCCGATTGTGGATCCCACCTCGCCGGAGATGGCAAAGGCTTTCCTCATCTGCGATATGCTCATGGGAAAGGATGAATTCTGCCTGGGGTACATCTCCAAGCGGGGTCCAAAGACCGAAGCCCCGGTGAAAGAGGAGGGCCCCGCCGAAGAATCCGGGGATCTCGAAAGGCTCAAAGACGCGGTCATCTTCGGCAGGAGAAAAGAGGCCGTGGCCTTGACACGAAAGGCGCTGGATCAGGGACTGGAGCCCCAGGAGATCATAGACGGGTACTTGATTCCGGCGTTGAACGTGGTGGGAGAGAAGTTCGAACAAAAGAGGATTTTTGTCCCGGAGATGATGATGGCGGCCAAGTCCATGCAGGCCTCTGTGGACCTGCTCAAACCGCTCATGAAAACGCAGGCCCGGGTTGCCCTCGGAACCGTGGTCATTGGGACCGTCTTCGGGGATCTGCACGACATCGGCAAGAACCTGGCGAAGCTCCTGCTGGAGACTTCCGGCTTCAAGGTCATCGACCTGGGCGAGAACGTCCCGCCGGAGGATTTCGTGGCGGCCGCACGGGAAAACAACGCCCATATTGTGGGGCTTTCCTCCCTTCTGACCACGGGCGATCCTTATGTGGAGGCCACAGTAAAGGCATTAAGGGAAAGCGATGTCGGGGACAAGGTCAAGATCATCTGCGGGGGCGCCGCCCTCACGCTGAAATTCGTGGAGGCGTGCGGCGCCGACGCGTACGCCAAGGACGCAGCAGAAGGAGTCAAGAAAAGCAAGTCGCTCCTCGGGGTATCCGGCTGACCCGACTGAAGGGGTTCGTCATTCTGCACCGACCGGGGCCGACGAGGGCCCCGCCGCGTCCGGGAACGTGATCCATGCCGAAAATTCTTTTCAAACCTTTCAACAAAGAGGTCGTCTCAGACGGAGGGAAGACCCTGCTGGAATTGGCCAGGACCGCCGGCCTCCCGCTTCAGTCCACGTGCGGGGGAAGGGGGGTCTGCGGAAAGTGCCGGGTCGTTTTCGAGAGCATTTTTTTTAATGAGCCGGCGACCACCGAGAGGCTCTCCTGC
>CAYVUX010000096.1:5513-9636 GCA_964455075.1 uncultured Desulfobacteraceae bacterium
AGTCCGGGCCGCCGCCGACTCCTACCGAGAGAGAAACGGACCTCCTGGAGGCGGATCTCCTGGCCGGGGGATACCGCCTGGCCTGTGAAACGGTACCAGCCGGGAACGCCACGGTTCGGGTTCCTGAGGAAAGCCGGCTGAGGCCGCAGGTCGTCCTGACTTCGGGGACCGACTACCTCTACCCTTTACGGCTCCGCCCGGCGCTCGAAAATCTGCACGTGGTGGTGCCATCCTCGTCGTTCGGACCCCTCCAGGGGGATCGGGAGCGGCTCCTTCTGGCTCTTGCCGAAACCTACGGCATGAAAAGCCTTTCCACCGACCCCCGCGTGTTGCGCCGCCTCCCTCACCTGCTGCGGAGCCGGCAAGGAAGCGTCACGGCCACCGTCTGGAACCGAAAGGAAATTGTCGCCGTCGAGGCCGGAGTCGTTGACCGCCTCTTGGGCATGGCATTCGACGTGGGCACCACCACCGTGGTGGGCTACCTTCTGGATCTCACGACGGGGGAGGAACTGTCCGTGCAGAGCGACCTGAATCCCCAGATCGCGTTCGGAGACAATGTCATCAGCCGCATTTCCCTTTGCCAGGAAAATCCCGAAGCAATCGAGAGGCTGCGGTCGGCGATCGTCGAATGCATGAACGGCCTGATTGAACGGGCCGCGTCCGAGGCGCAGATAGAACCCGGCCGGATCGCCGAGGCGACCGTGGCGGGAAATACGGCCATGCATCACCTGCTGCTCGGGTTGGATCCCCGTTATCTGGTTGTGGCCCCCTACCTCCCGGGCCTGTCGGAGATGCAGAGTTTTAAGGCAAGAGACCTGGGCCTGTCCCTGGGCGCTTCTGCGTATGTTCATGTGCTGCCCAATAAAGCAGGTTTTGTTGGCGGCGATGCCGTGGCCTGCGTCCTGGCCGCGGGCATGCATCGAAAAAGGGCGCACGTCCTGTTGATTGATCTCGGAACCAACGGCGAGATCGTACTCGGGAACAAGGAGAGGTTAATCTGCTGTTCAACGGCCGCGGGCCCGGCTTTTGAAGGGGGGCACATCAAATGGGGAATGCGTGCGGCATCCGGGGCCATCGAGCGGATCGAGCTCGACCCGGAAACCTTTGGGGTGAAGGTGAAGACCGTTGACAATGCGCCGCCCGTCGGGCTGTGCGGGTCGGGCGTCATCTCGGCGGCGGCCCAGATGATCCGGGCGGGCGTAATTCTTTGCCGGGGAAATTTCTCGGATGCTGTGCGCTCCGAACGACTGCGCGAGGGAAGCGACGGCCCGGAGTTTGTGCTGGTCTGGTCCGGGCAGGGGGGTGTCGAGGAAGATATCGTCTTCACCTCAAAGGATGTGTCGGAACTGCAGATGGCCAAGGCGGCCGTCCATGCGGGGGCGGCCCTGCTGGGGGAGCAATTTGGATCGGCGTATCCGGAAAGGGTTCTCCTGGCCGGCGCCGGGGGAAACTACGTGGACCCGGCCGACGCCCTGGCCATTGATCTGTTCCCGGGAGCGTCCGCCGGAAGCATCACGGCCGTGGGCAATGCGGCCGGATACGGGGCCTGCCTTGCCCTCCTGGACAGAAGAAAAAGAAGGGAAGCACAGCGAGTGGCCGCGCGTATGGAATACAAAGAATTGGCCGGGGATCCCCGGTTTCAGGAATTGTTCGTGCAAAGCATGTTCTTTCCCCGGGCCATGGACTACCGGAGCGATTTCTAGGAGGTTTCCGTACATAAACCGCCTCGGTTCCTTCGCCACCTAAAGGTGGCTCAGTCCCCGCCCTTCGGGCGGGTCCCGGGTTTCATCGGGATCGAAATCGATCTCAAAGCAGCGCCTTCGATCCGCTTCCGCGGTCTTGCCATTGTTTTCTGGGATATTCAGCGGTATCGACCGACCGGCTCGAAGCCGTTGATCCCGTGCGGACCGATGCCCCCCCTTTCCCTTTGACCGCTGGCTTTCCCGTAACCCCAGGCCATGAAGCCTATCGAAAGGCGGCAAACTTCCATGTTTTCGTATCGAGGTGCCATTTCTTTTCGATTTCGATAGCGATTCCGATAGCGATTTGGATTATCCTGAAGGATGCTAGGCCCTTACCCTTCGGGGTCGGTTCCCTTCCGCCTTCTTGATTCTGCGGCCTCGAGTGGAAGGATTTTCCAAGGGTCTCTACTCTTTGCGAAACCGGAAGCAAAAGAATCCCCGGCAAGAAGATTGACTCGGGCTTTTTCGAGGCGATATCCTTTCCGGGAAAGGGGAAAACAAATTGCCTTCAATGAATTCGGAAGCGTCCTTCCTGGACAAGGAAGCTGTGGCAAGACAGGTCCTGAGAAACTGCGCCGTGGGCGATTCCCGGCATGGGGGATCTCACTCCGTGTGCGGGCTGGCCCTGCGGCTCAGAAACCTCTACAAGTGGGAGAACCGCCTGGATCCGTGGGTGGAAAAGGAATCCTCCGAACTCCTGGAATGGATCGGGGAAAAGGAGGAGCAGTGGGAGAGCCTCTTGGAGGAAAATTTTTGTGAGATCACTATCCGCGGAACGGCCTTTGATCCTTTTGACGCGGAAGGGATTAACAGGGAGCTGGCTCCCCGGGGCCTCTTCTACGGCGCGGGGTACCTGTACGGGCTCCGCCCCACTTTTTTTCTGGCGGAGATAGAGCAGCGGTTGGAGGTGGAGGGATTTCCGGTCTACATTCTGGGCAAGGAACTGGCCCGGGACCTGGTCACGATTCCCGCCCATACACAGGATGACGCGGTGGTGGTCCGCAAAGATACAGGTCGGCATTTCCTGTGGGACCAGATTTTTTTCCTCCGGAAGTCGGGAAAGGCGGCGCTCCATTTTGCGCTTGAACGGCTCGGGCTCAAGGATTCATCGCCGGACACGGTGAAAGGGGCTTTCGAGACGGTCTTTTCGGCCCAGATGGATACGTACATCCACCATGAGCTGGGAGAGCTTATGGACACGGTTTTGGATCGGGACCTTTGGAGGGAAATGATCCGTGCGTACCCGAACACCGCTGTGGAGCTCCTGGCCCGTACGGTCAAGGACTTGCTTGCCGACACAAACGAGCACGGCATGCTCAGACACATGGCGAGGGTCAGGGGATCGGATTCCCTGGGATTCTATGTGGCGTTTTTCGACGGATTGGCCAAAAAGCTTTTTCCCGAGATCGTGTCCGGTTTTGAGGAATTCGTGGACACCGAAGACTGGCGGGCGATCGAAAAGGCGATCGCGCAGGGGCGCCGAAGGGCCCAAGATTACGCGGACACATTGAGCCGGGTTTTCCGCATGGGCAAACAGCGAAACGACCTCGAATGGGCGGAGGCGGAGATCGACCGGATCCTCTTGTCTCCATTGGGGCTCGGGAAGGGATGCGTTCCGGCCGGCTCCAAGCCGCCGGCATCCTAGAAAAATCTCGTTGCGGAGGGGTCTATTTGCGGGCGGAAGCTCCCCCTCGGTTGCGCATTTCGAGCGCATGGCGCTCCAGGAACTCCCGAATGTTCTCTTCCTGATCCTGGAGGAGTTCGCCGAATTTCACGCCGCAGCGCCTGGCCTCCACCCCCAGGGCCGAGCTCGTTTCCACCGGAGATGCCGAAACATCGTAAACCAGGATGCATGAAAGGTTGGACGCGTAGAAACCGTCTGCGGCCTCGAATATGTCGGCACGCGGTTCCGCCGCGAGAAGGTCATTCGGCGAACTTCTGAGATACTTGCACCCAAAGCCCCCGAGGCTGATGTCAATGAGGGATCCGAGCATTCTGAAATCGGGCCTGAACACGACAAAGATATCTTCGCCCACCCGATGCCGGTCATAGTAACGCCGCTCTTTTTTCATGGCGCTTCCCCCGTGTCCGATCTGCGGCCCATCATCCCGCACTCTGGTTGGGGTTTGCCCCAGCACTCGGGACCGTCATTCCTGCAGGAAGAAAGACATGGAGTCCTCGACAGACGCATGAAAAGTATAGCATCCTGTACGCCGCAAGACAACGACAAAAAATCAGCGGAAGAATTGGCGTAAAAATCGTTCTCGTTGACTTCCCCGGGCTGTCTCTGGTAAGGATTTGAAGAAGCACCCATGTTCAGGAAAAATGGGAACCCGCTTCCGGCATGAGAGTTTTTCCGTTAAGGGCTCACTCAAAAATAA
>CAYVUX010000097.1:0-246 GCA_964455075.1 uncultured Desulfobacteraceae bacterium
TGAATCAGGGTTACCCGCGTCGCCCCCCAGCCGGACGCATCGGCGCTCAGGCCGTATTCCTTCACCCGTGGATGCTTTTCGAGCACCCCGTGCACCGTTCGCCGCAAGACGCCCTTTCCTTTCCCGTGGATGATCCTTATCTCCAGGATGCCGCGTTCAAGGCACGCCCGGATATACTCTTCTACCACGGAAGCCGCATCCCTGGGAGCAAAGGGATGCAAGTCCAGGATGCCATCAATGGGAAGT
>CAYVUX010000097.1:256-9607 GCA_964455075.1 uncultured Desulfobacteraceae bacterium
CGACGGTTTTCTCGCCAGGGTTTTCCATGATTTTCTCCTGGTATCACCGCATTGGGTCGATCGGGCCTGCCGGAAAGGGAAAACGATCGACATCGTATTCGCGTCGAAGGCCTCGATCCTCCTGGGCGGACATTGCACGCGGAAGCATCAAATTTGGAAAGCCTCCGTCTCGAGAACCCGGGTTGTTGAGGCCGATTCACAACTTCCAAGTATAAGAAAAGCCCGATTCTATGTCAAACGGGAGCCGGGTGTCGGTTGAAAGGGAGTGAGCCCTAAGGAGATGCCGGTCTTGCGCTCCTTGCCTTTCGACGATGTATTTCTTATCATATGGGTACAGTTTCCCTCAGAAGTGGCCATGGAATATCGCGGATGAAAAGACATCCTTTTGAAAAGGAGACCGCCGTTTCTCTCGAACTGGTTCGAAAGGCGGCGTCTGCCACGGAACGGATCCGGCGCTTGGGACCCCAGGTCGGCACAAAACCGGACGGAAGCCCCGTGACGCCTGCGGACCTGGTGTCCCAGGCCATTATCCTCGAAGGCATCCGACGCCATTTTCCCGGCGACAAGGTCATTGCGGAGGAACACGCCAATCCGGGCGGCAGAGAAACCCTGGGAGCCACGGTCTTTCAGGCGCTCAGAGACATGGGGGTGCCGGATGATGAGAGGAATCTCGAGGAAACGGTTAATTACCGAGGGAATGCCGAGGGTGCCCGCACCTGGATGGTGGACCCCCTTGACGGAACCAAAGGGTATGTCAGAGGGCTTTGTTATTCCATCGCCCTGGGTCTCTTCGAGGAGAACAAACCCTGCTTCGGGTGTATTGCGTCCCCGCTCTTCCCCGATGGGGCGGAGGACGAGACAGTCATAGTCTATGGCGTGGCCAACGAAGCCGCCTATCGTATCCGGGGCCAAGGAAACGTTCCTCAAAGAATCGGCGTTTCCGATACGGAACGCATTTCCCAAATGCGGATCGTCGGCTCGAGAGCGCACGACAGCGAAGACTTCTGCGGCAGCGTAGCAAAGGCCCTGGGGATCGCGGATATTTACCGGATGGACGGAGAAGCCAAGTACCTGATGCTGGCGTTGGGCCTCGCCGACATCTATGTTAGAACTTCAAAGCCGTCTCTTGGGATCGGGTATCCGTGGGATCACTGCGCCGGGCAGGCAATCCTGGAGGCGGCCGGGGGGGAGGTCACGGATCTGACAGGAAAAAGGCTCGACTACGGAAATCATCCCCAAGAACGCATGACAGGCGTTGACGGTTTGGCGGCCACAAACGGAAAAAGACACGAGGAAATCCTGGACCGGATCCGGGATCTCAGAAGAGGAGGATTCCACCATGGGCGAACAAGACACGCACCGCGACAACCCCGATCCTGATAGGCTGGCCGTTCTGAGAAGCCTTCCTTCAGAGGTGATGGAGCGACTCAGCAAGGAAGAGGTGAACGCGTTGCTCTTCGATACGGTTTGGCCGAACTCCCTGAAGGAAAAACTCAAGGACTACATCGTGGACGAGGGCTGATTCCCCGCGAGACGTTAGAAAGGATGTCCCGGGTTCTTTTCTCTCTGCAGGAACGGCACGGCAGGTCGTCCTTTCCGAAGGGAAAATAAACCTGCCGGACGAGACCAGTAGGTAGGAGTCATCAAGCATGCCCGCCAACCTGCCCCCCGATTACTTCACGGCGGAGAAGCGCTTCCGTGAGGCCAAGACCTCCGAGGGAAAGGGCGAAGCCCTGGAAGAGATGCTTACCGTCATGCCCAAGCACAAGGGGACAGACAGGCTTCGGGCGGACCTCCGGCGCAAGATATCCAAATTCAAGTCTCAATCCCAACAGAAGAAGGGGTCCTCCCGAAGAGAGGCCGCCTATCAGATTGAGCCCGAAGGGGCGGCACAGGTGGTGCTTGTGGGACCCCCGAACACGGGGAAATCCTCACTGGTCGCGAAACTCACCAATGCCGCCCCCGAGATTGCCGAATTCCCTCATTCCACGTGGAAGCCCACTCCGGGGATGGTGCCCTTTGAGAACATTCAGTTTCAACTGATCGACACCCCTCCCGTCACCAGGGACTACATGGAACCCTGGATGGGGGACTTGATACGGCGCGCGGACGTGCTGGCCATTCTCCTGGATCTCTACAAGGACCCCCTCAAGCAGTTCGAAGACAGCATGGAGGTGCTGGCGGAATTGCGCGTTTTTCCGGAGGGTCGCCCCATTCCCGACGCACTGAAAAAGCCGCCCTTTATCAAGACTTTCCTGGTGCTCGTCAACAAGGTCGATCGTGACAAAGAGGAGGAAGACTACTGGATTTTTAAGGAGCTGTGGGAGGAGACGCTCCCCTGCCTCCCTGTTTCGGCTCTGACCGGGCGAAATCTTGAACGGTTCGTGGAGACGCTGTTCGAGCTGTCCCAAATCATACGGGTTTTCACCAAGGCACCGGGGAAAAAGCCGGACCTGGCCCAGCCCTTCGTCGTCCCCAAGGACAGCACGCTGGAAGATCTGGCGGCCAAAATCCATAAGGACTTTGTGCGAAATCTGAAATTCGCCAGGCTTTGGGGAAAAGCCGCCTTTGAGGGGCAGATGATCCAGCGCGATCACGTGCTTCAGGATGGGGATGTGGTGGAAATCCACACCTAGACGCACAGCGGCAGACCGAGAAACGAACGACCGGTACCCGTGCATTAATCGGTCCGGTCACCTGAATCGGAAGGGAGGCGTCTGAAAAGGACGATTTCCCCCAGGCGTTGCGCCCGTGTCCATCGGCGAATTCGACGGCGGGACAAGCCGTTTTCCGCTTATAAGGGAATCCGCCTGACGCGGATGGCCGTCCGGATCTTGACGCCAAGCCGGGCGTTTTTGAAAGGCTTCGGAAGATCGATCCAACGGTTTTCTTTCGCATCCGAATGCCCGGCCCCAGAGACTTTCAAGGGCTGCTGTATTGACTTCCGGCTGGATTTCGGATAATCGGAGTGAACTCTCACTCTCACAGTGGAATTGACAACTCATGGAAGACATTCAAAATCACAAAGATTCAAGGGCCATAGACATCGATCAAGTCGGAGTGAAGGGGATCAGGTATCCCATTACCGTGCTGGACAAGTACATGGGAAGCCAGCAAACCGTCGCGAAAATAAACATGTACGTGAATCTTCCCCGATACTACAAGGGAACCCACATGAGCCGGTTCGTGGAGATCCTGAACGAACACAGCCGGCGGATCTCTCTTCAAAACTTCTCCTCCATTCTCGAAGAGATGAAAGCCCGGCTCAATGCGGAAAGCGCGCACATGGAGATTACCTTCCCCTACTTTATCAATAAAGCGGCCCCGGTGAGCGGATCCGAAGGCCTCATGGAGTACAAAATCACCTTCAAGGGTTCCCTGAACGAGGGGAGTGATCTCGTCATCATGATCCAGGTACCCGTATCCACCCTTTGCCCTTGTTCCAAAGAGATCAGCGACTTCGGGGCCCACAACCAGCGAGGGGAGGTCCGGCTCCAAGTGCGGTTCAAGAAGTTCGTATGGATAGAGGACCTCATCCGGCTCGTGGAAGAAACGGCTTCCAGCGCCGTGTACTCCGTCCTGAAGCGAGAAGACGAAAAATACGTGACCGAACAAGCTTACCAAAATCCCAAATTCGTGGAGGATATCGTACGGGACATCGCCGTGAAGTTGAATCGTGATTCCAACATCACGTGGTTTTCCGTAGCCTCGGAGAACTTCGAGTCCATCCACAACCATAACGCCTATGCCTTTATTGAGAAACACAAGGTACCCGCTGACGATCCAAGGCGCCGACCGGTGCCGCCTGCCGAACGCAGGAAGCCTCAAGGGTCCGGGCAAGCATGGCGCTCGCCGGCACGCGAGATCCGGGACTCGATGGATCTTCCGTGACGTGACCGCTGAGAGGCGGGTTGCCGCCAATGCCATTTCCAAACCTATTCCCGCAGGACATTCGCATGCCGGGGGTCCTGCTCGGTGAACATGCCGGAAGAGACCCCACTTTGGCGGGGCAAGAAAAATATCCAAGGCTGCAGATTCGTGGAGGTAAGCCATGGGCAACGACCTGAAGCAGATGTACCGAACCCTTATGGATGATCACTTTCCGCCGGAGATCAAAATATCCTTCGGCGATCAGGTCCTCGTCTATAAAAAGAGGACCTGGAAAATCTCGGATGAGAAAACCGGAGAACTTATTGAAAAAGGACTTCGATACGGGGAAAACCCCGGCCAGGAAGCGGCTCTTTATGAGCTCGTGAACGGCAACCTGGTCCTGGGAGGCTGTCGCTTCATCGAGCCGGGCAAAGGCCTTGTCTCCGCCGTTTCCGAACAGGACATGCTGAGAAGCGGAAAACACCCCGGAAAGATCAATTTCACAGACGTGGACAACGCCCTGAACATCCTAAAGTATCTGGATGCAGGACCCGCCTCGGTGATCGTGAAACACAACAACCCCTGCGGGGTGGCCTACGGAGCCACCCTTTCAGAGGCCTATGAAAAGGCGGACAGAGCCGATCGCATCGCCGCTTTCGGAGGCTGCGCCGTGTTCAACCGGGCCGTGGACAAACCCACCGCGGAAGGGATCGCCAAGAACTATCTGGAAGTGGTGGCGGCCACGGAGTTCGAAGAAGGGACCGTTGACATCCTGGCCCAAAGGGCAAACCTTCGCATCCTGCGCGTCCCCGGGATGGATCGGCTTGCCCAATATCTGAACACAAGGTTCGTGGATTTCAAAAGCCTCATTGACGGCGGACTGATCGTGCAGCAATCCCCGGTGAATCGCGTATCCTCGCGCGCGGACCTGGCTTTGGCCGCGGCCGAACACGACGGCAGGACTTACCGGATTGCCAGGGAACCTACCCGGGAGGAATACGACGACCTCCTTTTCGGCTGGCAGGTGGAACAGGGAGTCACCTCCAACTCCGTGCTGTACGTCAAAGGCGGGGTGACCGTGGGAATCGGGACCGGAGAGCAAGACCGGGTCGGCGTGGCAGAGATCGGGATTTTTAAGGCCTACACAAAATACGCGGACGCCATCTGTTTCAGCAGACACGGAATGTCCTACAAGGAGCTTCAGCTCGCCGTCGAAAGAGGAAACAAGGACCGGGAGCTCTTTGAGGAAATCGATCGAGAAACCCGCGAAGCAAAGGGCGGGTTGCGCGGCTCCAGGATGGTGTCGGACGCCTTTTTCCCCTTCCGGGACGGGGTGGACGTGGCCATCCGGGAGGGAATCACGGCCATCGTTCAACCGGGTGGGTCTCTCCGGGATTTTGAGGTGATCGAGGCCTGCAACGAAGCAGACCCCCGGGTCAGCATGGTCTTTACCGGCCAGAGAGCGTTCAAGCACTAACCGGCAAAAAGCCCTGCACCAAGGGATCAAAAGAGATTCAACTGTTTATGGGACGCCTTGGGCCCCTTTGCAGGGCTCCGTTCCAAGGGAGTCCATGGAATACCCGAGAGGCTTTTGAGAAACGGGGAAGGATTCATCTCCATCACACGTCCATTGAGCGTCCGGCGCTTTGCATAGGACAGGACGAGCCTTGAACGGGCCCGGGTAAATCCCACATAGAAAAGCCGCCGCTCCTCTTCGGCATCCCGTTCTCCAAACAGCTCGCAGGGAAGGAGCCGGTGCTCACAGCCTGTCAGGAACACCGCGGGCCACTCCAGCCCTTTTGCGGCATGGAGAGACATGAGAGAGACCCGGTCTCCATGGAGCATCCCGTGGTCGATCCCCCTTTCCAAAGACAGGAAATCCAAAAAGCCGGCCAGGTCTCCCTGAAACGCGTCCGCCACCTCCCGAAAACGGGCCATGACCTCCGCCTGCTCCTCGGAGGACGGGTTCAGGTTGTGCCGCCGGATAACCCGCTCCACAATGTCCGAAACGGGGCCGTCCGTGGATACCTCTGCGAATGCGCTGGAGTTCATGGATTTCCTTGCCAGAAGATCCTCGTAGGCTTTCAGGTAGTAAGGATGATCCGGATTCTCGAGGACCCGGAGAAACGCCCAGACGATCCGCACCGGATCGCGGTAAGCAAGAGGCAACGCTCCGCTTCTTGCATACGGGAGCCCGGCCCTTTGGAGGGCTTCTTCCAGAGCATTCCCCTGGATGTTGAGCCGGAAAAGGACTGCAATGTCGCCGAAGCCCAGAGAAAGACCTTCCGCTGCGGAATCCACCCTTCCGCTGTCCATGGAAAAGGAGGAGGTCCCTCCCATGAGCCGCTCGATCTGCTCCACAATCATTTCGGCTTCTTCGGCATCCGTCCGACAAACGCCCACCAGAACGGGATCCCCTCCCGTCTCCTGAGCGACCAGCGGTGCAGCCTTGTCCAGCAAGGCCGCGGCTCCCTTGAGGATCGCATCGGAAGAACGGTAATTCCTCGTCAGCGCGACCTCTTGAGCACCCGGGAAATCTTCCCGAAATCGATGAAACGCCCGGACGTCCGCGCCCCGGAATCCGTATATGGCTTGATCCGGGTCCCCGATGGCACAGATCCGCGCATCTTCTCCCCGGAGAAGCGCCTTCAAGATCCCCACCTGCAGCGGATTCGTGTCCTGGTACTCATCCACAAAAACCCAGGCGGGTTTTTGACCGCCCGGGAAGGCTCCCCCTTCCTCACGGCGCAAAAGGGTGAGGGTCTCCATTTCCAGATCGTCGAGATCGATCATGCCATACGTATCCAGACGCCGCCGATAGGCCTCCACAAGAAGGGGGAGACCTTCCCATCCGGTCTCACCGGTCTCTTCCAGGACGGAGGCGGCCCTGTAACGGGCCTTGTCTCTCAGAAATTTCGCCGGGGAACGCCTTCCCTCTCCCGCCTCGCTCAGGACTTCCCTCGCAATCCGCTCCGCATCCAATTCCGAACAGAGCCTGAACCCTTCCTGAAGCGACGGCACGCTGCTTTGGGATCGCAGGATTTCGAGACAAAACCGGTGAAAGGTGGAGATGCGCACAGCCCGCGCCTGCGACCGGTCCAGGAGCCGTTCCATGCGTCTTCTCATCTCTTGGGCCGCTTTTCGTGTAAAAGTGAGAGCCAGGACCTGATCGGCTCCGGCATGACCCTCTCGAATCAGGTAGGCCATTCGATGGGTTAGCGTAAGCGTCTTCCCGGTCCCGGGACCGGCCACCACCAGGAGGCCTCCCCCTCGGTGGAGGACAGCCGCCTTCTGCTCTTCATTCAGAGGGCCGAGGATGGAATCGTACGAGGCGGCCGGGGCCCTTTTTGAGGACTCCTTTTGTTCCGGGACCTGCTTGGGCGGGATCTCCACGGCCGACAATCCGCCCGGGGCCTCAGAAGCGCTTTCTCTTTCCGGGGATGCAAAGAGGGCAATTTGCCCGGCAATCTCGTTTCGCTCCTCTTCCCGAAACAAACGGATGGTTCCGTACTGGCCGTCAAACCCGCCCTCCCGGACCACATTGCGCACACGCATCCGCCCAATGGCCTCCGAAAGCAGGGCTCCGCCCGCCTCTTCCACCCGGGCCGGAGGCAGATCCATGAGAATGCGAAGTTCGGGCCCGAGCTTAGACACGAGGCGGTCGTAAAACAAGGACACCTTCTTGGTGCCGGCTCCGCACCCCAGGAGTTCGGCAAGCACTTCCGTGAGGGGAATGAGACTTGAAAACATCTTCAAAAGCCTCGGCTCGGTTCGATCTGAGAGTTCATGAACGCGGTGAAGAACGCCGACGGTCAACGGGCGCCCGCAAACGGGACAGAGACCCCCGCCGGCCTGCGTCTCTTCGGGGTGATACCGAATACGGCATTTTCTATGCCCGTCCAGGTGATATTTCCCTTCCTCGGGGTAGAACTCGACCGTGCCCTGAAATCCGCGGCCGTCCGTCATCGCCGCAACCATGTGATCATAGCTCATCTCGGTATCAAAGATGTTGGCCTCTCTCCCCACCTTGGCCCCGGAATGTGCATCCGAATTGGATACCAATACGTAGGAGTCGAGCTTGGAAAGGAGCCGATTCATGGGCGGATCCGAGGAAAGCCCGGTTTCCAGGGCATGGATGTGAGGGGTTAAATCCTCAAAGCACTCCTCCAGAGAGTCAAATCCGCTCTTGGAACCGAAAACGGAAAACCAGGGGGTCCAGATGTGGGCGGGGATAAAAAAGGCCTTCTCGTTGACCTCGAGCGCAATTTCGAGCAGCGCCCTGGAGTCGAGTCCCAGGATGGGTCTTCCATCAGAGGCGATATTTCCGATTCTCCCCAGCCGCCGACGGAACTTCTCCCCGGACTCCATGTCGGGCAGGAGAACCAGATGGTGAACCTTCCGCGTCTTTCCTTCTTTCTTGTAGATGCAGCTTATCTCCCCCGAGAGCAGAAACCTGGGCTTCTCCCTGCAGCTTGGAGGAACCCGGGCGTCGACGCTGTCCTGAAGGTCCTTTCTGAGGACAAACAGCCCGGATTCGCTTTCCACGAGCTTCTCATGGAGTTCGGCGAACCACTCGGGATGGGTGATATCGCCGGTCCCGAGGACCTGGATTCCCTTTTTCATGGCCCAGAAAGCGAGATGTTCCGGGCTCAGATCCCTGGAGGTGGCCCTCGAGTAGCGGGAGTGAATGTGGAGGTCCGCAAGGAACGTCATGGGCCAAAGAAAACACCATTGCGCTGAAAGTGTCAACCTTCGACGCCCCGATCCGCCTTGACCTCGGCTTTTGTATCGGGTAAATTGCGTCCAGGATCGTTGAGGGATCCCGGGTGCGCCCCAGCTCCAGCCAGGCACCGTAAAACGCAACCGGTTCGGCGCTGTAGGGCGGCCACCGCAGTTCGGCCTCTCCCGGAAAAAGGGGCCGACCAACCGCACGTTTTCGGAAAGAGACTGCATGCTACGCACGAATCCTGCCTATCGAATCCTCCTTCTTGTGTGCGCGGCGCTTTTCGTTTTCCTCGCCGGCGCTGCACAGGGGGAACGACCTTTTCCCAAGCCGATGGGGGCTGTCAACGACTTCGCGAACGTCATCCCGGAATCCATGGAAAGCACCATGGAGGCCGTATCCAGGGAGTTGCTCCAGAAGACGGGAACCGCGCTGGTCGTCGTGTCCATGCCGGATATCGGCGGGGCCGAGTACAACGACTATGCAAACCGGCTCTACGAATCCTGGGGAATCGGGAAAAAGGGAGAGGACCGGGGAGTTCTTGTTTTCATCACGATACAAGAACGAAAAATGCGTATCGAGACAGGCTACGGCGTTGAGGGAATACTGCCCGACGGCCTCGTTGGGGAAATCCGGGATCGATACATGATTCCCTATTTCAAAAACGACCGCTTCGGAGAGGGACTCCTTAACGGCACGCTGGCCATCGCCCAGGTAATCGCCAGGGAAGCCGGCGTCAAGCTCACGGGCAATCTCGG